>CAWUOE010000100.1:0-9897 GCA_963923355.1 uncultured Gemmataceae bacterium
ATTTCCTTCGGCCTTCTTGCCATTAAGGGTGTAGGAAGGGCGGCTGCGATGGAGATTGTCCGGGCTCGGAGGGAAGGGGGAAGATTCAAGGATTTGTTCGACCTGGCAGAGCGTGTGGACCCCAGGCTGGTTCCCAAGGCGGCCTTGGAAAAATTGACCAAGGCGGGTGCCCTCGATTCGTTGGGTGGCCATCGGGCCCAGATCATGATGGCGATATCGTCAGCGGTTCAGGCTGCTCAGGAGAAGCAGGCCGACAAAAAAATTGGGCAAAAAGGACTGTTCGAGACCCAGGAGGCCACTGGGGCGGTGGCGGGCAATGAGCTGGCTGCTTTGCCGGATGTGCCCAAATGGCCTGAATCGGAAAAGCTGAGGCAGGAAAAGGAGGTGCTGGATTTCTATTTTTCCAGCCACCCGCTTGCTTCACAGGAACGGGAGTTGAGACGGTTCGCCACCCATACCATCGGCCAGTTTGCAACCATGGGGCCGGACGAGGAAGTCATCGTGGGTGGCTTGCTGGTCAACCTCCGTTCCTCCAACACCAAAAAGGCGCGCAACGGCAATTCCCGCTTTTTGCGATTCCGCCTGGAAGACATGTCCGGGGGAATTGATTGCGTGATTTGGCCGGATGATTTGGCCCGCCACAAGGAGGATCCCAAGCCTGACACGGTTTACTACATCAAAGGTCGCTTGGAGCGCCGTGGCGAGGCCCCGAGCTTGGTAGTCAGCCGAATTTTGGACCTGGAGCAAGCTCGAAAGGAATTGGCCCGGGCCTTGTTTCTCCGGGTATCCATCGACCGCCATGATTCTGCCGACCTCGATTTGGTGGCCCGGGCCCTCCGCAAAGCCCCGGGCCCCTTGGGCGTGACCTTGAAAATTGAGGACGCTAGCGGGAAAGGGTGCGCCATGAAGTTGGGAAATGGCTACACCATTAATCCGCAAAAGGTTCCGATGGAGGAACTGGAATCCATCCTTGGGCAAGACAACGTCAAGCTGGCCTGATTGCGCTGTTTTCTGCCTTTTCCCAGACCAGAATTTCTTGCTTGAGCTTGGTGCCCCAATGGAAACCACCAAATCCTCCTGCCTTGGGGAGGATTCGGTGGCATGGAACAACAAGGCAGATTCTATTGCTGGCGCAAACACGCGCTGCTGCGCGCGCCGCCAGGGGATTTCCGGCCAAGCTCGCCAAATCCCCGTAGGTGATGGTGGTTCCGAAAGGTATCTCACGCAAAGCGGCGAAGACTTTGGCCGCCCAGCCGGAAAGGGGCCTGGTCGCTAGCTGAATGGTTGTACCGGGCTTGCTTCCTGTGAGTACAGCCTCCAGCCTTCGTTCCCGTTCGAATTGGTTGGCCGCGGTTCGCTGGCCGGATGCCATGGCGGGGCAGGGTTGAAGGCAAGTTAATATCTCACCCTGCCACTTCGCTTTCAGAAACTTCCAGCCACTGGGAAGCCAGGGGAATTGGTGGACAATCTCATCCGTTTCATCAGGCCGCACGACGGGCTTCCACGGCCGGAACCACGGCCTTCTGGTTTTCCCATGCCCTTCTGACGGGATATCGCTTGGCGATAAGCGAGTGCAGGCCCAGTTTCAGCAGGATTCCCAAAGAACGGCATGCCTCGTGCAAATTGACTTTGGAAGCTCCGTTACGGCGGTTTTCAAACACGATAGGGGTCTCACCAATCCTCGCACCCGCCTGATTGCACCGATGCAGTAATTCCTCCAAAAAAGAATAGCCCAGGGATTCCAATCGGTTCAGTCCCGCAAAGGGTAGCATTGCCACCCGGTAACACCGGAAAGCCCCGCTGGTGTCTTTGGCTCGAATGGCAAACATGGTCCGAACCAGCAAATTGACACCCCAGCTCATGATGCGGCGGATGAAAGGCCAATTGCGTACCCCACCCCCCGGCACATATCTGGAGCCTATCATCACATCCTTTTCGTCCATTCCGCCTAGGATCGCGGGAATATAGGAGGGATGATGACTGAAGTCGGCATCCATGGTTAATAGAAGGTCGTACCGGTTTTGGATGGCATGCTCCATAGCCCGAAGCATGGCGGTCCCAAGCCCTAGTTTTCCGGACCGGTGGATGACGAAAACGCGTGGATCAGCCAACGCAAGGCTTTCTGCAATGATGCCGGTTCCATCCGGTGAGGCATCGTCCACCACGAGAATGTCTGCATGGTTAGCATACTGGCGGATGGAGCCGATGAGGTCTTCGATATTTTCCGCCTCGTTGTAGGTAGCCAGACTGACAAGGATTTTGGGGGAATGGGTGGATTGCAAGACTCGTATCTCCCCCGGTAGTTTTCGGACTGTTGTGATGCAAAGATTGACCTGATAACTTTTTCGGTCCATTTGCCGTATAAAAACAGGCATGTAAAAATAAAGGCCACTTGCCTGTGGACAATTCAGGGGCAAGGCAAATCGCCGCAAGGGCGGTGGGGAACAGGTTCCAAATTGGGGATGACGGCATGTCCGAAGCTGTGACTGTGGTCGCTTGCCCATTTTGCGAAAAGCAATTTCGCATCCAGGCAAAAAGCCTGGGAGCCAAGCTTCGTTGCAAAGGGTGCGAACAGGTTTTTACTGCCGAGAGCCCCCAAGGGGCCCAATCGCCCAAAAAGAAACCCGCCAACCCACCAAAACCAGTCGAGGCTGAGCGAAAACCAGAGAAACCCAAAGGTGATGAGGATGAGGAAGGTGGCGCTTACGGGGCCGTTATTGAGGAAGAAGTTCCCCGTTGCCCCAACTGTGTTCAGGAGTTGGAAAGTGAAAGTCAGGTCATTTGCCTAAACTGTGGGTTCAATAACCGTACCCGTACATCGAATCGGGTCAAAAGAATTCAGCACAAGGGTTTTACTGATTATTTAAAATGGTATGCATACCCGATATTTTGCACCATAATGGTAATTGCAACAGCGGCTCTGCTAATTCTTTATTATGTCAGATATAGGAATTGGGCAATTGATAATCGGGCAGAGGATACTGTAGCTTGGCTTTTGGCTAATCAGGTTTCGCAGATTTATATCTGGGTGGCTGCCCTGACTGTCTTTTGGAAGTGTGGCAAACCAGCTGTAATGCGATTCATCATCCATCCTCATCCTCCGGAGGAAGAGGTTTTTAAGTAGCCCTTGGTTAATTGGCCCGGCTGTGAATTATTCTCCTGGGGGATTCGTAACACCCGATTGGCTTCCTTGAAGGTGGTTTTCCAAACGCTCCACCAGCAATTCCAATCCTGGGGGCCGATCCAATAGGGCTGATTTTGCTTCAAGCCAGATTTTAACCTTTTTGTCACCATCCAAAATGGTGCTGTGGCTCCTCCCTCCCAGGAATTCTCCGATTTCTGTGGCACTGGCAGTGGTGAATTTTCTGGCCAGATAAGCTGCCAGAAATCTGGGCAACACTAGCCGTTTGTCTCTCGATTTCCTGCGCAATTCCTCACCGCTCACGCCAAGGATCAGTTGGAGGCCCTCCTCGATTTGTTCCAAGGTCTTAGGAGAGTATGCGGTCTGGGTTAGGTGTCCCAAAACTTCACGCGCCAGTGGCAAGTCAATCGGGATGCATCGGGTTTTGGCCGCCAACCAAAGCGTTTGGGCGGCCCCTTGGATTTCCCGCGCGCTACCAAAGAGATTATTCCCGATCCAATCCACCACTTCGGGGGCGGTGAGGATTCTGTCCATGGAATCCAATGATTGTTGGAAAATCGCGCCTTTTGACAAGGCATCAGGGATGGAAAGTCTTGAGTGCACCCCGGAAGCCAGGCGGTCTGCCAATTCAGGAATCAGTCCGTTTCGGCATTTGCCCCAGTCGGTCATCGAGGTAACAAAAACACCGCCTTCGCGATGCAGGTGGTCGAGGTGATGAAGCAATTCCTCCTGGGTGGAACGCTTTCCAGCCAGGCGGTGCAGGTCATCCAGCAGAAATAATGTGTGGGAACGAACCCACCGCCGCCATTGCCCCGTCGAATTGGAACGCAGGTTGGACAGAAACTTTTGGAGAAAATCCTCCGCCGAAAAGAGGATAGCCTTGGAGCTTTGGTTTCCTTCTCTCGCAGCCTGGGCGATTCCTTCCAGCAGGTGGGTTTTTCCAACGCCGTGCGGGCCGACAAAAAGGACGCTACCCGAAGAGATCCAGCCTTGGCCTACCGCATTGGCCGCAGTCAGGGCTTGTCGGTTGATATTTCCGGGGAAAAAACTGGTGAGGGTTTTCAGCCTCTTAGATGATTTTTGCTGGGTTTTGGTTCGATTTTGCCCCACCAAAATGGTGGGAATACATGTGGCAGTGGGGGGGGTAGATTTCGCCTTGGAACGGTCTGGGAGTTCCTGGATTCCTGGTTGTTCTCCCAGACGATTCCTCATCCTTCGGAACAATTCCTGATCGATTCGAATGACAACGGTGGCCTCCTCCCCAGCCAATTCTTTTGCAAGGTCGGAAAGCACTTTTCCGTACCGCTCCGAGAGCCAATCCACGAAGTGGCGATTCGCCACACCAACGGTCAGGGTGGGGGGACACCATTGAAGCCTGGTTTGTTCGCCAAACCAAAGTTGATGGGTGGCCTCGCCAATTTTCTCGGCCAATCGCCGCGAAAATTCCGACGTGGCTAAATCACGGATGGTCAAAGCAAGCTCCTCACCGTCCCTGGTGTGGGGTCGGAAGCAGCGAAAGCAGGAGAATTTGGTGGTCCGGTTCCGATGGGTTTGGAACAGACTCTTCCCGGTGATAAAGGCAATCTAAGGGTTACCCGATGGACTGCCAATACCTGCTACCCAAAACTTTCCTGGGCAATGGGATTGAAATAACAACCAGGTACTTTGGGAAACAATTGGTCGAAGCCGAAAATGGGAAGAAATTGCGGTCAGGGTGATTCCACCTGGAGATTGCCAGCGGATAAATGTTTTCGGAAAACAAGATAGCGTTTCGTTAGCCTGTTGAGATGAAAGATAAAAACCCGGGCCATCCAGAGGCCCGGGACAAATTATGGAAATCTTTTGGTTATTCCTTGATCGACCCTATAGCGGTGGGCTGGGGCAATGGTGCCCCGTAAGCATCCCCTGTGTATCCTGATCCTGATGATGGCACGAAGCGTGTGCAAGGCTCGCATACCCCCTGAGCAGGTGCGGCTGGTCGACATGGGCTTCGGAAATAAAGGTACAGGTCAGGTCGTCGCTTCCAAGTCCTCGGATACCCGCAGGTGGACCCTGTCCGCATGGGGATGTAGCCTATCCAGTCGCAAAGCTTGGAAAGGCAGGATCCGCAAGTTTTTGGTTGGCAATCATCGCAACCAGTGCAAGGTTTTGCATTTTCCTGGATTATCACACCAGGGATGGTTTCACTCAGGTTTCCACCGTTTGCCTGTTGGCTTTTGGAATTTTGTCCCAAAACCGGGGCGCTGGCGGAAATAATCAGCAGCAAGGCACAGTAAAGGTGATTGCAGGATCGGGGGAGCATGGTTCGGCATCCTTGCCTAAGCTTGGGAATCTTCGCATTCTGGCGGTAATGCATGATCCCGGAATAGCAGGCTAATTCTCTAGTTTCATCGGAATTAACGACTGATGAATCCAGAAAATGGCTTATTTTTGAAAATTGCCTGAATGTCGCAGTCGTCTGCCTGGGAAAGCTAGCCTCGCTCGTTTGATCTGGGGGAATGGGCCATGACACGGACGGAGTTCTGTCCCAATCCGAATTGCCGGGCTCGTTTGCAGATCCAATTGCCTGCTCCAAACCGTGTCCATTGCCCCCGCTGCCATGAGCCTGTCCCTTTGTCCCCGACGCCTAAAGGAACAGCCCGTGAGGGCAAAGGGGGTGTCGATGACAGCCTCTCGCCCACACCCACTTCCTTTCAGGCCAGGCGATCGCCGATGCCGGGATGGATGCTTGCCCTGTGCCTTTTGTTGTTTTTTGTTTCCGGGGCATCCGGATTGGTGATGGTTTTGAATTATTGGCATTTGAACAAGGCAGACATGCGTTCAAGGGCCCGGGCTACCGGTCTCCCTTTCGAATCCAATATTCGTTTGGATGCTTCAAAACTGGGTTTTATTGCCAATAAGTCCCGGGGTCCTGAGGGGTGGGTCCAGGATTGGTCCAAACCGGCGGGTGGCCGCCTTTTGTTCTGTGTTGAAGACTTGCCCGGCCTCCGGCCTGCTGTGGAGGATCTCGAGGCGATGACGTTGTCCCGACTGGATGCCATTTTTCCGGAAGGGCGATTCCACCTGGCTCTGAAGAAAAAAGAATCACCCGGGTTGGTGGCGGGGGAGCCCTCCATGGCTTCATGGGAATTGGAGGTGTCAGAAACCGAGACTCCTTCGTCAGGTGATAAAAAAGCGGAAGCCGTCGGGCGATTGTTCGGGTCGGTGGCTGTGGTGGCGCGAAGGGGATATGTTTACTGGTTTGTTGATTTGTGGCCCGCTCCTGGTGCAACCGACGCTTTTGATTGCTGGTCGCATGTGGAATGGGGATCCGACCGTGAAAATTGGCAACCTGTCCCGCAGCGTGAGCTGAAATTGGCCGTGGCCGGTACCACCCTCACGCTCAATCCCGATATATGGCGTCCCTTGGAGGGACCGGAAAAGGAAGCCTTCCTGAAGTCGGTCGAGGGTGAGGCGCTTGCTGGCCAGGACAAAAGCCCATTCCTCGCCGAAGCGATCCTTCAGGGAAGGAAAAAACGCCAATCCACATCCGATTCAGGTTTGAAAACAAACGCGGTACTCGAGGTGATGGTGGTGAACCAGGCGTTGGTCAAGGCGGAGGACTGGGTTCGGGAATGGGAAAAATGGCGCGCATCCCAGGGCGCGCTTCCGGATGGCGCACCCATCGTCAAATTGGTTCCCTTGGCCGGCCAGCCAGATACTTATCGCTCCACAGTCAATGCCGCCACGGAGGAACTGGTGCTGATTGTTCCCGTGATGGGGGGTAAGCAGGCTTGGTTCGCCTCCTGCCCATTTCCCGAAAGGTCTTTTTGGGCCGGTGAATTTGCCCGAATCAGGCGATCACTCAGCCGATAATTGTCAAACTAACGGCTGGCCCCGTCCGATCCGGATGTGATCGGTGGCAATGGGACCGTGCCCGGAGTTCCCCCGACCGGAGGCTGGGTGGGTACGGGAGAGGTCGGGGCTGTGACTGGAATGGGCGGAGGTGTTTCGGTTCCCCCGGCGGTCTGTAGTGACCGGCCCCGGGCCCTGAGCATCTCGGCCCGATTGAGGGCATCGTTTTCATTGACAGCCTGTTTCGGTTGCAGGGTGTAAGTGAATCTTCGGTTGTCTTTCACCTCAAAGGGCCACAAATTTTCGGTGAAAAAATCGACTCCGGGCCAACTGTGCCATGGCGCGGGAACTTTTTGGTCGACATGCTGCGTTTCAAAACCGTCTTTGACCAGGGTGAATCGGTAAGTCCCGTAATAAATGAAGGGATCATCCACGGGCGTCACACCGATCGGTCTGCCATCCCGGTAAACGGTCGCACCTTGCGGATAACTGTCGATGGTGAAGCGGCGGACAACACAACCACTTGCCAAAAGCATACAAGCGCCAGCCGCCAGCAAGATTCGGGTCTTTCCCATCGTTTTTCCTGCAATGTGGACGGCTTTTTTCAGAATCACCTGAATTCACCCTCGGTGAACCCATTTCCTTGGGGAGCCCCGTAGAAAAAAATGCTTCGGGGTGTCAAGATGAGACAACACGATCAATCCATGGTTTTGATTGGTATCTATATCTAAAGGCATGCATCCTCTGGGCATTTTTTAGATGGAAGCCTATCCCGTTGAGTTTGGGCATATTTCCCATACCGGGATGCGCCGTGCCAACAATCAAGACAATTGGGCAGCCGTTCCTGCTGCCACAGAAGCCCAATTCCATACTCAAGGCCATGTATTTCTGGTTGCGGATGGAATGGGTGGTCATTTGGGCGGGGAAAAGGCCAGCGAACTAGCGGTTCAGGTTGTCCCGTTGACCTTCGCCAAAAACATTCAGCAGGGACCGGCAATCGCCCTTCGAATGGGTCTGCAGGAGGCAAATGCCAATATCAATCGCCGGGGAAATGAGGCGATTCATTTTTACAACATGGGTACCACCTGTTCCGTCCTCGCTTTGCGGGAAGACGAGGCATGGGTAGGCCATGTCGGGGACAGCCGAATTTACCGAATTCGTGCCAGAACCATCGACCAGATCACTTTTGACCACAGCTTCTTGTGGGAAACAGCCCGCCTGAGGAAAGTTCCTCCCGAGCGTGTCAAGGATGTGATGCAGAATAAAATCATGCGCTGCCTTGGGCCTGATCAGGTGGTCGAGGTGGATATCGAGGGGCCCCATCCCCTTCGGCCCGGTGATACCTTCTTGCTTTGCAGTGATGGATTGTCAGGGCCGGTTGGCGATGTCGAATTGGCCATAGCGGCCTGGTTGTTGACTCCCAAGGATGCCTGCTCTTTTCTTGCCAGCCTGGCAAACCTGCGGGGGGGACCCGATAACATCACCGTCCAGGTGGTGAAATTGCCAGGAAAGCCTGTTCAGGATGGGGACCAACTCCCAAACGGATTGGGCATTTTCTCGAAATGGATGACCATTCTCCCTTGGTTGTTGATTCCCGGTTTGTTCCTCTCGGCATTGTTTGTCTGGCAGGTTTGGGAAGTACTGTCCCAAAACAAAAGGGATTTGGATGGCGTGAAAATCGCCACTTTGGCTGGCGCGGCCGTTTTGACGATTGCCGGTCTGATTGGTTTGCTGCTGAAACTTTGGAACGTGAATGCGAAGGAAGAAAGCGCCCTGGAACCGACTCGGGCTAAAATTCATCGGCGCGAATCGTGGAAGTTGGCTCCTGATTACATCCAAGCGCTCATTTCTCAGGCAGAGTTGCTGAGCAATGCTGGTAAAGATCTGCCCGCGATGCAGGTGGCCGCCCCGGAAATTCACAAAGGATTGCAAGAGGCGAAAGATCGAGCCGCCAGTGCCAATTGGTCTGAGGCGTTTCGTGTGATTGCCAGGATTTTCCCAAGGCTCGAACCGGTTATTCGGGCAAGTTTGGGCAAACAAATACAGGCTGTTCCAATGGTGGTCCCACGGTCCGGCCCGAAGACCTGACTTCAGACTCCCTTTCAGGATTGTGGTACAGCTCCTTTGCTTCGCCAGATGTACCAAGTGGCAAAGGACCTGTAGGGAGCCCAAGGGGCAGCCAGGCGGATCAGAGTTTCTTTGATTGGCGGCCTACTCAGTTGAAACAGGTTTGCCATGCCGGTTTGCAAGCCATAGTCGCCAATGGGTAGCACATCGGGTTGCCCAAGGGCAAAGATTCGCAGCATATCCAAAGTCCAAGGACCTACGCCTGCCAAATCGGCTAATGTTGACTCCACTTCTTTCTGTTTTGGATGTGGCACAGGTTGCCTTTTGGCTTTCCTTTCCAACCAAAAAGCCGCTGCATCGGTCAAGAATCGAGATTTGGAACGGGAGAGTCCCAAGCCCTTGAGGCCTTCGGGGCCAAGTCGGGAAATTCCTTCCGGATGAAGGTGTTTCTTTCCACCGGCAATGCAGATGCGGTTGGAAATAGTTTCCGCAGCCTTGGTGGAAATAAACTGGGCGATGATTGACCGTACAAGGCAATCAAACAGATCAGGGGCCTGCTGCAGGGTACAGGGGCCTGTCCCTTTCACGAGAGAGCCAAGCGGACAGGGACTTCGGGAAAGATGCTCAAAGGCGTTGGCCTTCAGCGTATCCCATGCAAGCGGGGCCGCCATGTTGAGTCAGCTAATTAGCGGCTGATGTGGAGTGGAGTTTATCCAACCTGCAACTGTTGAGTGCGCGTTCGGATGGTTTGCGTAAATCCCAAACCAAACCGAGCTTGGACATCCCAAGCAGGATGCAATAGGAAATGTCGATTTCCCACCAGTAAAAACCTTGGTTGACCGAGCCTTGGTAGT
>CAWUOE010000101.1:0-9855 GCA_963923355.1 uncultured Gemmataceae bacterium
GATAGCGTAGCGTCTCGTGGGCTCGGAGATGTGTATAAGAGACAGCCTCCACCAGGATGCCGGCGTCCATGCAAAGCCCGGCAGCAAGGCCCCGGAGTTGGTTCAACGAGGCGCTATCCGAAGCGGTTTCCGGTTTTGTCAGCAGGGAAACCATCAGGCGGCGCCTCCCACCAGGTTCAGGCCCGAGGCCTGGATCAATTGTCGAACCACGGTGAGTTCCTCCTCGCACGAGAAACGCGCCAGGAAATAGCGGTTCAGTGCCTCCTGCCGGAGTTGATCGCAATCCAACTCCCTGTCGGCATGGGCGGGAGAGCCCAGATGATCCAGCAGGGCGATCAGGCCCCTTCTGGTGAAAACCGGTCTCTCCTTCCGGTGCGACAGGGCTTGCTCGCCGTCCTTGCCACGCCGGCATGCGGCGTCCAGGCTGGCCTGGAATCGGGCCAAGGCATCGATGAAATCATCCATGCCCGGCATGCCGGCTAGTTCCCCATGGGTGGGCTCCACAGGCCCTGGCTCCCCGTACAACACCCCGTCCACACAAACCCGGGGCCTTTCTCCAAAGATCATCTGCCTCAGCATCGCGCGGTATTCCGACTCACCCGCCGTCCGCACAAACAGGTGCCCCCGCCAGCGGTCCCGATAGGCCGGGCTCAGGGCATTTCGTCCGGCATATTCAGCCGGGTTCATGGTGCCGAAAATCCGGAATTCCGGATGAATCGGTTCTCCCCCCGGTCCAAAAAGCCGGTTGTCATGCTCGGTCACCAGAAGGGAGGGGGCCCGTTCCAGAAGGCTGTTCAACCGTTCCAGAATGGCCGGTTCCGCCAGATTCAGCTCATCCAGAATCACCCACCAACCGTGTCGCAGCGCCTCCAAAAGAACACCGTCCTGCCACGACCACTGGGCGCCCCCGCTGGCCCGGCTACCGGTGGCAGGCACAAATCGTCCAATCAGTTCCCCGGTATCGCTCTGGCCATTCAGGTTGACCCGTACAACCGGTTGGCCCAGTACACTGGCCAGGTACTGGATGGAGGAGGTTTTGGCAGTCGAGGTTTCGCCCTCCAGCAGGCAGGGTTCACCAAGCCGAACCGACAGGGCCAGGTGCCGCAGGGTGGGAGCGGCGGACTGGTCCACGCAGAAATGGCTGAACTGTGCCGGGTGGGGCACCATCGCGTCATGTCGTCCGGCACCGCGCCGCTCCAGGCGGATCCCGGCGATGGTGGCCCCCGTGGCATCTACCTTCAGGAACGGTTCCTCCCTTCGGGTCAGCAGGGCTTGCGTGGAAAGGGAATCCCCGGTTTTGCGCTTGGTCGGCGTTTTTCGCTTCACGGGTTTTTCCGGCAGGTGGATATAGATGTCGTGGTCTTCCTCGCTGAACTCCCTGCGCAGGCGGGGAACACGGCCACAGGCGGCGCGAACCAACCGCGTGGCGGTGGCTATCACTTCTTCCGGTGCTGCGCCGTAGCTGATAAATGGTCCCTCCGTCGCGACGGAATCCCGGTCGGCGATATGGAAACCAGCCGTCACAAGGTCGGTTGCCAGCTCGTGCCATGCCGGTAGGTCGATGGCGATCAATTTGACGGGGTACAGGTCGGTCCGGCGGAGACGCTCGCCCAGTTTGCCATCCTCCACCCCTTTCACGGGCAGATGGAGGAACACATCAGGGTCATCCGGTTGCCAGGGGGAATCGCAGGTCATCGGGGATTTTCCCAAGGGATCAAGGCTGGCCTTGGCTTCTGCCAGCAGCGACACCAGTTTGGCCCGGCTTTCCGGGGCGTGCTCCAAGGCGCCCGAGACCAGCCGGAAATCTCGGACAACTCGACCACCACGGAACCGCCCGGTGGGGCAGTCAATGATGCTGGTCACCAGATCGGTTTCCGGAGAACGAAAACCTGCTTTCTCCAACTCCTCCACCAAGTGGCGCACCGCCGGATGGGTGGGCAGGTCGGTCTTGATACGCACGCGAAATCGGTCCGGGTGGTCCCCACCCGTGGAGCGGGCGGTTCCTGCAAGGCAGGCCGAGGCGGGAAGGAGCAGCACCACGTCAAACCGGTCGCTGGTGGTGTCGGTCTGCAGGGGGTAGCGGTCCATGTCGATGCCACCGCTCCGGCAAACCTCGCGGATGGTCCGGTTCAGGGTGGCGAGTGTGATTTCCATGTCTTCATGGTTCAAGGGTCCCGGCTTGAGGGTGATGGAGGTGTCCGCCACCTCCCCGGGGAAGAGCCGGGTGCCAGTTTCAGCGCGGAATCCTTTGCTTCTCAGCACCTCTACCAGCTTCCCGGCCAGCTCGGTCTCGTCCGAACGCACCAGAACCGGGTAGCGGGAAACCGTCGAGGCGGCCAGAACTCCAGGGTCTGCAAGGGTTACCCGCAGGTCCTTTTCCTTCCAGGGGCGCTCCTCCTCTTCCGGGTCCGGATGAATCACCTGCACGCTGATCCCCTCCCGGGCGAGCAAAAAGCAGGCTGTCTCAACCCATTGCTTCGGTATCCCCCGCGCGGGTCTGATCTCCGAGGCCGGGACATGATGGGCGCGTTGGCTGAATTTCCGATGGGGCAGCCGCGCAAGAATTTCGGTGGCCTTGGCCATGAACGATTCGGAGTTCGCCTGAAGGTCGATTTCAGGCAGTTTGTCCCCGGCAAGCCAGTCGGGAAGCTGCAACACGGCGTCGGCATCCTTGGCGTCGTCCAGCAGGGGATCCAAGGCGTCAGGATCGTGGGAAGTCAGGTGATTGGGCTGCAGGGGATGAATCGCCTCCATCAACTGATGAACCCAGGTTCCCGGCACGTTTGCCCCGATGCCCAGTCCGTAATGACCGCCTCCGCTGGGGCGCAATACAACCCTCGCCACACCTTGGGACTCCACCGCCGCGGCGATGGCCGCCCCCAACCCGGGGTTGTTGGTGGCAATGATAAGTTTGCGGTCAATGCGGGTGGCTGGCATGGACGGGCCTTTCGAGGTTTGCTGCTGGGTTTGCTGCAGGCGGCTGTTTTCCATCGGCAAGTGGAATTCGCCCGGGAGCCGCCAAATTTTCCAGACCATGCTGGAAATGGCCAAATGCTCCCCGTACCAGACCGCGGTTGCCGCGCGGTGGTTTCAGGATCAAGCCTTGAACTGGCTAACTGTTTGCTGCGTCCGACCTTGTGAAGGAAGGTTGGTTTCGGTCAGAACTCTCAAGGTTCCGACAGGTAAAGCGTCAAAAGTTTAAGGGTCGATTTTCCAGGGCCTGTTTTGTCAAAGGCAGGTAGATGAAAAATGGACTACTGAACACCCGGTCGCCCCACTGGTTTCCGGGGGCAGACATTCTCAGTTTCCACTTTTCAAGGAGGCCATGTCGATCACGAATCGGTATTTCACATCTCCCTTCAGAAGCCTTTCGTAGGCCTCATTGATCTTCTGGATGGGAATCAATTCAATGTCGCTGGCAATTCCGTGCTGCGCGCAAAAATCAAGCATTTCCTGGGTCTCGGCAATCCCACCTATCCCGGATCCCGCCAAACTTTTTCGGGGCATCAGCAGGCTGAAGGCGGCCACGGGCATTGGCTTCTCAGGAGCACCCACCAGACAAAGCGTCCCATCCAGCTTGAGCAGGGCCAGGTAACTGTTCAGGTCATGCTGCGCTGAAACACAATCCAGGATGAAGTCAAAGCTGTGCTGATGGGCCTCCATGGATGCTTGGTCACTGGATAGAACCACCTCATCCGCACCAAGCCTTTTTCCGTCAGCGACCTTGCCCGGCGATGTGGTGAAAAGAACCACATGGGCGCCCATGGCCTTGGCAAATTTCACTCCCATGTGTCCCAGGCCCCCAAGCCCGACAATTCCCACTTTCTTGCCCGGCCCGGCTTTCCAGTGCCTCAAGGGGGAATAGGTGGTGATGCCAGCGCACAAGAGCGGCGCTGTCGCCGCAAGGTCGGCTTTGTCGGATACTTTCAGGGCAAAAGACTCGTCCACCACCAACTTTTCGGAATACCCGCCCAAGGTGTGGGCTCCGGTATGTTTATCGGGGCTGTTGTAGGTGAAGGTGGGGAATTGGGTGCAATATTGCTCCAATCCTTGGGCGCAATGTGGGCATGTCCTGCACGAATCCACCATGCAACCCACGGCCGCGTAATCCCCTTCCTTGAATTTGCCGACCTGGCTGCCCGCCCGGGTGACTCTGCCGACAATTTCATGCCCCGGAACACAGGGGTATTGGGTGGGCACAAAAGAATGCCACTCATCCCGGGCCTGGTGGAGGTCGGAATGGCATACTCCGCAATACAGGATTTCAATCTCGATATCGGTAGGCAGGGGTTTACGACGGGTGATGGTGGTGGGGGCCAAGGGGCTTGTGGCTGCCTGGGCTGCGTAGGCTTTGGTGGTCACGGACGGGTTCCTTGCGATGGTTGAGTCTTGGGCGCTGGCGCCCTTGGGCAAAAATTCAGTGCATATTTCTGTTTTATGGAACGATCTCGCGACGATCGAATACTCCAGGGGCATGACGGCGCAACTCGATTGGTGCGGCGGGCAAGGCAAGGGCGGATTTTTTGATCCATCATTCGCCAAGTCGGTGGATATTGTGCTGTCTTTTAAGGCAAGGCATGGTATGTAAGAGGTGCAGTCAAGACCGGCATCCCCTGCCGGCCAATGCCGGTCGGCGGAGAGGCCAATGACTTTCCCAGGACAAACCTCAGCCAGGACCGGGTCCCATCGCCTGGGTAGAAGGGGTTTCCTCCAGGCGGGTTGCCTCGGTTTGGGCGGATTGACGCTGCCGGGTTTGCTGCGCGCCGAGGCGAAGGCTGGTATCCGCTCCTCGAACAAATCGGTGATATTGATTTACCTGGTGGGTGGTCCCCCGCACCAGGATATGTTCGACCTGAAGCCCGATGCGCCCAAAGATATCGCCGGCCCTTGGAAGCCGATCCCAACCCGGGTGAACGGCATCCAGATCTGTGAGGCGTTTCCCCGCCTGGCTGGTCTGATGGACCGGATGACGATCATTCGTTCCCTGGTCGGCAACCAGGCCGACCACGATGCGCAGCAGGTTTTCCATGGGTTCGACCCCCGCAAGCCAAAGCCCGCTGCCGGATGGCCCCAATTCGGATCCATGGTATCCCGGATTCAGGGTCCTACCCACCCATCCATCCCGCCCTATGTCAGCTTGTGTTACACCTGCACCCATGGCCCTTACAACGAACCCGGCCCGGGTTTCCTCGGCGCCTCCCACACCCCGTTCAAGCCGTCCGGCCCCACCCGCGATGACATGATCCTCCGCGGTGTCACGCTTGCCCAACTGGATGAACGAAAAACCCTCCAACGCGATTTTGACAGCCTGCGTCGCGAGATCGACCGGTCCGGGGTCGTCGAGGGGATGGATGCCTTCAACGAGCGGGCCATGCGCATGCTCACCAGCAGCAGGTTCGCCGAGGCGCTCGACCTTTCCCTGGAGGAAAGCCGTGTGGTGGCCCGCTACGGCACCGGCGATCCCAGGATCATGATCGACAGCAACGGCGCGCCCAGGGTGCCCCAAAGCATGCTCATGGCCCGCCGGCTGGTGGAGGCGGGCGCCAGGGTGGTCACCCTCAACTACAGCAAATGGGATTGGCACGGTGGCATGAACACCGAGGGCCGCAAGGACAACACGATCTTCGTGCGCGAACGCGAAGACTTCCCCATTTTCGATCAATGTGTCAGCGCTTTGGTCGAGGACCTCCACGAGCGCGGCATGGATAAGGACTGCGCGGTGGTGGTGATGGGTGAGTTCGGCCGAACCCCCAAGATCAGCGCGCAGGTCGGCCGGGACCACTGGCCCCAGGTGAATTGCGCGCTCATGTTCGGGGGCGACATGAGGCATGGCCAGGTCATCGGCGGTACGGATCGCATTGCGGGCGAGGCGGTGTCCCGCCCGGTCACTTTTGGCGAAATTTACGCCACCCTGTACCGGCACCTGGGCATTGATTCCACCACGGTCACCCTTCCGGATCACACCGGCCGTCCCCAATTCCTCACTCAGGAAAACGCCAGCCCACTTCGTGAGTTGGTCTGACCCGCACTGACAGGTCAAGCGGTTTCATTCGCCCGCCCACAGGCGAACCAAAGGGTGCAGTTGGCCCGCTGAGATCCGTTATTTCCGGCATAAACCCGATAATCGTCCTGATCGCCCTGTTTTCCCTATCCGGACCTGGCTGGTTGCCTGTTTCCATCCCAACCATGCGATTACCATGGCCTTCTAGCTGAGGAAGCGGAGGAAGATCATGGGTAGTTTCGCGTCAATCCTTTACATCGCTCTGGCTTTGGGCCAATCCCAGGAAGGCGTTGCGCAAGGGCATCCCGCTGCGGGCCTTCGGCTTCGTTCCGTGGGCCCCGCTTTGATGTCGGGGCGGATTGTCGGCTTCGCGGTTCATCCCTCCAACCGAAGCCGCTTTTTCATTGCGGTTGCCAGCGGTGGCGTCTGGAAGACCGAAAATGCCGGCGTCACCTGGACACCCGTGTTCGACAACGAGGGTTCCTACTCCATTGGTTGCGTGGTGCTCGACCCCAAAAACCCCAATGTGGTTTGGGTTGGCACGGGAGAAAACAACAGTCAGCGCAGCGTTGGTTACGGCGACGGGGTCTACAAATCCACCGATGGTGGAAAAACCTGGGCCAACATGGGCCTCAAGAATTCGGAGCACATCGCCAAGATCCTGATAGATCCCCGTGATTCAGACACGGTTTATGTTGCCGCCCAGGGGCCATTGTGGGGCCCTGGAGGTGAGCGGGGTCTCTACAAGACCACCGATGGCGGAAAAACCTGGTCCAGGATCCTGTCCATCAGCGATGACACCGGCGTGACCGACGTGGTGCAGGATCCCAATCACCCGGAAATCCTCTTGGCTGCCTCCTACCAGCGCAGGCGCCATGTCTTCACCCTGGTCAACGGCGGCCCTGAAAGCGCCATCCACCGCAGCATGGATGGCGGCAAAACCTGGGTGAAGGTGCGCTCCGGTTTGCCGGCCGGAGATTTGGGGCGGATTGGTTTGGCCATCGCCCCCACCGATTCCGACATGGTCTACGCGATCGTGGAGGCGTCGGAGGGCCAGGGAGGCATTTTCCGTTCCCAGGATCGTGGTGTGACCTGGCAGAAAAGGAATCCATTCGATCAGCAGGCGCAATATTACTCCCACCTGGTGGTGGACCCCGTTAATCGCGATCGCCTCTATGTGATGAATGTCCTGATTCAGGTGTCAGATGATGGTGGAAAAACCCTCAAGCCGCTGGGTGGCCGATGGGCCCATGTCGACAACCACGAGATTTGGATCGACCCCAAAGACCCGGATTACTACCTCGTGGGCTGCGATGGCGGCGTTTACCAAAGCCATGATCGCGGGGCGAACTGGCAATTCTCCGCCAATCTGCCGGTCACCCAGTTCTACGATGTGACTTGCGAGCAGACCAACACGCCGTTTTACCGGATTTATGGCGGAACCCAGGACAACAACACCCTGGGCGGACCCGCCCGCACACGCAGCATGCACGGAATTACCAACGGGGATTGGCACATCCTGCTGGGCGGTGACGGCTTCCAGTGCCGGGTTGATCCGAAGGACCCGGACACCGTCTACGCCGAATACCAATACGGCGGGTTGGTCCGTTTCGATTGGCGGAACCATCAGCGGGTCTCCATACAGCCACAGGCGGGTGCGAACGAGCCGCCGCTCCGTTGGAACTGGGATTCACCCCTGATCATCAGCCCCCACTCCAACACCCGCATCTATTTCGCGGCCAACAAACTGTTCCGCAGCGATGATCGGGGCGATTCATGGACTCCCGTGTCAGGCGACCTCACCCGTCAGGTCAACCGGGACAAATTGCCGGTCTTCGGCAAGATCCAGCCCCCCGAGGCGGTCTCCAAGCATGTGTCCACCTCGTTTTTTGGCAACATCACGGCCTTGTCCGAATCCCCGGGCAAGGAGGGCCTCATCTACGTCGGCACCGATGATGGCCTCGTTCAAGTCACCGAGGATGGAGGCAAGAATTGGCGCAAGGTGGAGTTGTTCCCGGGCGTCCCGGAAGGAACCTATGTGACCCGGTTGCTCGCGTCGGAACATGATGCCAGCACGGTGTATGCCACATTCGATAACCACAAGAATGCCGATTTCGCTCCATACATACTGCGTAGTTCCGATGCCGGTCGCACCTGGGTCAAATTGGCCGGAGACCTGCCCGCCCGCGGCAGCGTCAATGCGATCGCCGAGGATCATGTCAATTCCAAGCTGCTCTTTGTCGGCACCGAATTCGGCCTGTTTTTCTCGGTCGAGGGGGGCAACAAGTGGCACCGCCTCAAGAACGGTTTGCCAACCATCGCCGTGAAGGATATCGCCATCCAGCGCCCCATGAATGACCTCGTGGTGGGCACCTTCGGCCGTGGGTTTTATGTGTTGGATGACTATTCGCCGCTGCGTGCGGTCACTCCAGCCACTTTGGAAAAACCCGCTTCGTTGTACCCGGTGCGGGACGGGTTCCTGTTCATGCCTTCGGCCCAGTTTGGTGGAGGCGGAAAGGCCTTTTTGGGAGAGGCGTTCTACACGGCTGAGAATCCGCCTGCGGGGGCCATGATCAGTTACCACCTGAAGGAATCGCTCCCAACCGCCAAACAAAAGCGCAAGGACGCCCAGAAAAAGGATCCCAAATTTTATCCCACCCAGGATCAGCTACGGGCTGAATCCGAGGAGGAGGAGCCCGCCATCCTGTTGACCATCCGTGACGCCTCAGGCCAGCCGATTCGCGAATTTGCCGGCCCCGCTTCTCCCGGATTGCACCGCGTCACCTGGGATTTGCGCGGCGCCCCGGTTTCGCCGGCGCGCCCCCGCAATCCGGATGCCGATGATGAAGGCTTTGCCGGCGGAGGGGGTGGTGCCTGGGTGGCCCCTGGAAACTACACGGTCACGGTCAGCAAGCGGGTGGATGGGAAGTTGACCCAGTTGGCCGGCCCCCAGGAATTCCAGGTCAGGGAAGTGGAACCTGTTTCCTTGCCCGCCCCCGATCGCAAATTGCTGGCTGATTTCCAGAAGGATCTGTTGAAGATCCAGCGGGATTTGCTGGCCGCCCAGGGTGTGGCAAACCAGATCGCCTCCAACCTGGAACAAATGAGGCAGGTTCTGGATCAATTGCCCGAGGCACCTGCCGAAAGCCGCGAGAAAGTGCGAAAATGGATCACCAGCCACAAGGAAACACTGCGCAAGCTCAATGGGGATTCCATCCTCCGGTCCAGGAATGAGAATGTGCCCATGTCGATTGCCGAACGCGTGGGAGTGGCGGCCGGGGCAAGCCGTACCATCACCAACAAGCCCACTGGCACCCAGCGCGAGCAGTATGCCATTGCTCGCAAGGAGTTGGATGAGGTGGCGACCACCCTCCGCCAGCGATCAGAAAAGGACCTGCGCGAACTGGAGGCCTTGCTCGACAAGCTGGGTGCCCCCTGGACCCCCGGACGCCTTCCCCCAGGCAAGTGACCATGGCCGGGCCATAAGGTCCTGAAAAACGAAAAACCCCGGGCTTGCCCGGGGTTTTTTAGTTACCTGCCAAGTACACCCAGCAGGATTCGAACCTGCAACCTTCGGTTCCGTAGTGGTGAAAAAGCCTACTTATTAAATCCTTTAAATATGGATTGCTGCTGGGTTTGGGAATAGCCAAAACGCTTTGGCGGACATAAGCACATTATGCGGTTTTTCTGCGCTTTCAATCGTATGGATTGCCCAAAGTGGTAGTGGTGGTAGTGGTTTTATTACCCCGTTCAAGCATGAGTGCATGGATCAGGCCACCTTCCCGACGAAGGAGGAAGGGGGGCTCGATGGCCCTCGCTTTTTTCAGAAATCGAATGGAGCTCTGAAAGATGAT
>CAWUOE010000102.1:0-9816 GCA_963923355.1 uncultured Gemmataceae bacterium
CAGGGCTGACCGGCACCGGTCCAGACCTGCACCACCCGGGTGCCCCGCTCGACCAGACGGCGGGCCAGCAGCATTTGCCGGCCCTGGATCGTGTCGCCGTACAGGTCGCGTGTGGACTGATCCTCCCGCGCCAGGTCGAGGGCGTCCGTCGCCTCCCACTGCATGCGGAAGGCCAGCTCCATACTGGCTAGCCGCCCTTCCAGTCGAGGGTCGGGGGGCAGGGAATGACCGCTCAAGCTTTGCAATTTGCGGGCCAGAGACAGTTGCGCTTTCTGGGTGTTGGGTGACACCGCCTCGTTCTTCAGATTTTCAATCCACTGTGTGGGTGAATCGGCCAGGGTGTCGAGGTGCGTGCCTTGGCACGCTGCGGGCAGGAAGGCGTTTTGCCAGTTTTGCCCCTCTTGAACGGGCAGGCCACCGGGGCACAGGGAGACAAACCCGGGCAGGTTGGCACACTCGGTCCCCAAACCATGCACCAGCCAGGAACCCAGGCTCGGGCGAATCTGGCGCTGGTCACCGCAGTTCATCAGCATCAGCGCCGGTTCATGGTTGGGTGTGTCGCTTTGCATCGACCGCACCACGCAGAGCAGGTCGGAACATTCGGCAACCCGTGGGAACAGGTCGCTGACCGGCAACCCGGACTGGCCCCTCGGCTTGAATCGGAAGGGTGAGGGAAAGGCTGAACCGGTGGGCCGCTCGGTGAGAAGTTTGGGACCGGGAAGGGTCTTCCCAGCGTACTTGGCGAGTTCCGGCTTGGGGTCAAAGCTATCAATATGCGAAGGGCCACCATTCATGAACAGATGGATCAGCCGCTTGGCTCGGGGGCGAAAAGCAGACCTGCGCGGAGCCAGCGGATTGACCTGGGATTCCCCAGCCATGGCACGCAGGGCAAGCAGGCCCATACCGGTGCCCACACTCGCCAAAAAATGGCGGCGGCCAAGGGGAGCATCCAAACGAACAGGAGGCCGGCTCAAGGATTCCTCCTAGGGCACAAAATGGAATTCGTTGGATAACAGCAGTGCCTGCGCCAGGGCCTGCCAACCGTTCAAGGGTGACTGGGCAGGCCCGCAGAAATCACGGCTGGAATCATGAATCTTGTCATTCTCCAGGTACCGGACCCGGGGTGACCACAGGAAGCCATCGTAGCCGGGGTCACTGCCGGAGATCACCAGCCAATCCAGTGTTTCACCTTTTTGAACCTCCACGGGTCCTGTTTTGGTGTCCACCTCCTCCTGCTGCACCTTCCATGAGGCCAAGAGGCCCCGACGCGAGGAAACGAGGAAAGCCTCCACGCCGTCGCCCCGGTAATCCGGATGGCGCAGGGCACCCTCAATGGCAACTCTGCCGGGTTCAGCGACAGTGAATCGGCGCACAACGGCCTGATCCGGCTTGTTGCCCGGAATGCCGCCCACCGCTGTCAGGCTGAGACGACCAGAGTCCGGGGATGGCAGCAGTGGTACCGGTTGCCAGGCTTGACCCGTGAAATGGCCTAGCGGCTTGTAACCAATTAGCTTCTGGCTAACAGAATCCCAGCGACCCATACCGGCCTGCCAGGGTGATTCGACAGCCGGGGGTTGCCATTCAAAATCCAAAAGGAACTGATGGGCCGCCAAGGTCTCATCGGCGGAAGGTGAACGGCCAAAAATCTTTCGGAAAAGCTGCCTTATTTTTTCGGTTTCCCCACCCGAAAGTGTTGCGCCCAATGCCCGGGCCTGCACCAACACCAAGGGTGCGTTCAACAAGGCCAAGCCCTGCAGGCCGGTGGTGGTTTCCGCTCGTTTGGCGACATGGGTATCCGCATTGGCCGCATCAAATACGCGCACCGTCATCGGAATCTGCTGGCGATCGACATAACCGTACAAGGTGCGGACACGTGGGTAAGGGGTTGTGAGGAGGGGTATTGGCGGCCCTCCTTCGGCAGGATCCAAACCTCCGCCCGACAGAATCAACCGATCACGCAGGGACTCCCAATCGAGACGGCGGAGATTCTGGTGACTGAGCAGGCGATTCTCCGGATCAGCTTGAGACGATTCAGGTGATGCCTGACTGGACTGCTTGTAGGTTTCCGACGTGACGATCCACCGGTGCAGTTTGCGCAACGACCAACCTTGGTTAACGAATTCTTTGGCTAGAAAGTCCAGCAACTCCGGATGGCTGGGCTGATCGCCGGTGGAACCGCAGTCACTGGGCGTGCGGCTCAGTCCCTGGCCGAAATGCCACTGCCAAACGCGATTGACCAACACGCGGGCCAGCAGAGGATGGTCCGGACGGGTGAGGGCCTTGGCCAAAGCCAGCCGGCCACCCTTGGCCCCAAGCTCCATGGGAGTCCCCCCGGACAGACATGCCGGCAGTGAGCAAGGCACCTCCGGCCCCAGGCGGGAAGGATTGCCCCGCTTGAAAATATGGGGGGTTGGCGGATCGGGAATTTCCTCGAGAGCCAAAGCGCGGGCCAGGTTGGGAGGAGTGACCGCGCGCCATTCATCGGCCTGACGCTGCAGATCCCGCTGGTGGTCCCGATCCTCGCGGCCCAGCAACTTGCCTGTTTGCTCGGCGGTGAAGACCCAGGGTGATTCCGGGCTGTCCAGTATTTTCTTGAGATCCGAAAGGTCCGGATCGCCGAGGAATGCCCGGGCCAGTAGCTCTCCCTGTTTGGTAGCCAGGTCATCCAGCGATTGGCTGTTGGCCAAAACGTTCAGGGCCGGTGGCACCGCCGATTGGGTCAGTGCTTTCCGCAGCGCCACAGCGAATTGATCCTTGTCCACTTTGCGACAGGCTTGCCAGACAGACCACCAGGGGTTGTTTGCCGCGTTATTTTCCCAATAGGCCTCCAGCCGTTCGACCAGATGGGGATTCAGTGAAGATACACGTGACAATTCGGTACGGTCCGTGGCGTTGGCTACACTGGCCAACAAATGGTCACGCAGGCTGGCAGGCTGACGTAGCTCCTCCAAGCGTTTATTCCGGCGGGACAGCGTGAAATCAGCAACCGCCTGATCCCTTCGTTGCTGTTCCGCCAGGAAGCGCCGCTCCGATTCATTGACAGGGCCACGGCCGATCATCGGGAGCTGCTTCGGCTCCTTGCTGGCAGCCAGGACTCCATAAAGTCCGTAATAGTCGGCTTGATCAATCGGTTCGCTCTTGTGGTCGTGGCAACGAGCGCAAGCGACGGTGAGGCCCAGCAATCCCCTGGTGACGACATCGATGCGATCATCCAGAATGTCCTGCTGGTTGTTCAGAAACCTTCGACCCACCGTCAAAAACCCGAGAGCAGCCAGGTTTTCGCGACCTTCACTTCCGGGAGGATGAAGCAGGTCTGCCGCCAATTGCTCATGGATGAATTGGTCGTAAGGCAGGTCGGCCTTCAGGGCGCGGATGAGCCAATCACGGTAGGTCCAGGCAAAGTGGAAGTGACGGTCTTCCAAAAAGGCATAGCCTTTGCTGTCGGCATAACGGGCGACATCCATCCAGTGGCGGGCCCAGCGTTCGGCACAAGCACGGCTTGCCAGTAGCTCATCAACCACTTTGCTGTAAGCTTCCGGACTTGAATCCGAGACAAAGGCTTCCACCTGCTCGGCGGTGGGAGGTAATCCGGTCAGGGCGTGATACACCCGGCGGAGCAGGGTGGCTTTGTCCGCGGGGGGTGCAGGCTTGAGTCCTTTGGCCTGAAGACCGGCCCGAATGAAAGCGTCTATGGGGTTGGGTGATGCGGATTGGGAGGGCTGTGCAGGCACGGATGCCACCAACCAAGGCCTGAGACCCCATGCCTGGGTATCCGGCTCGGCGTGGAAGGCAGCCAGCAGGATGAACCAACCCTGAAAAAACATCGGGAATTGAAGCTCCAACGGAACAAACGACTACCCTCACATTTTACCGTAGGACGCAACGCCGGGACCACAGCAGGAATACAGGATGATTCCCCCGGTTTGGCAGCTTCTAGCTGGGAGCAAATGCTGTAGGTTAAACGAATTGGGTCTATTGGCGACGAAAAGCACCAAGGGGCGAAAATGTCTGAACAATCGGGCCAAGGCGAGCAAAGTGGGAAGACTTGGGGCGGGCGATTTGCCGAGGCCACGAATGCCCTGGTGGTCCGATACACCGAGAGCATCTCGTTCGATAGCCGTTTGGCCAAACACGATATTTTGGGCAGCCAGGCCCAGGCCAGAATGCTCGGCAAGGTGGGTCTGGTTAGCCCGGAGGAAGCCAAGGCCCTGGTGGAGACCTTGGAAGCAATCGGTCACGAGATTGCCCAGGGAAAAATGCCCTGGCGGGAGGAACTGGAAGATATCCACACCCATATCGAGCAGGCGCTCATCGCCCGGCTGGGAGACACGGGGCGGAAGCTACACACCGGGCGTAGCCGCAACGATCAGGTGGCCACCGCGATGAAGCTTTGGACCCGGGAGGCGCTGGACCGCATCGCCGGCCTGATCAGAGAATTGCAGCGCGCATTCCTGGAATCGGCTGAGCGGGAAGAGGGGGTGATCATCCCGGGTTACACCCACCTGCAACGGGCCCAGCCCGTGCTGGCCGCCCATTACTTCCTTGCCTACGTGGAAAAGCTGGAACGGGACCATGGCCGTTTGATGGATTGCCGGGCGCGACTGAACCAGTTGCCTTTGGGATCAGGCGCCTTGGCGGGGTCCAGCCTGCCGCTGGACAGGGAGTTTGTGGCCCGTGAATTAGGCTTCGACGGATTGGCGGCAAACAGTCTGGATGTCTCCAGCGACCGGGACTTTCTGGTGGAGTTTGTCAGCTGCTTGGCGCTGACAGCGGTACACCTGGGTGGTTGGGCCGAGGAGTGGGTGATCTGGTCGACAACGGAATTCGGGTTCCTGAAACTGCCGGACTCGTTCTGCACGGGAAGCAGCCTGATGCCACAGAAAAAGAACCCCGATGTTCTGGAACTGATGCGTGGGCGGACGGCGCGGGTGGTAGGGGATCTGCAGCGGCTGCTGGTTCTGCTGAAGGGTCTGCCGCTGGCATACAACCGCGACCTGCAGGAAGACAAAGAGGCGGTTTTTGATGCAGTGGATACCGTCTCCCGATCGTTGGAAGTTGCAGCGGCCCTCGTTTCCCGCACGCGGTTGAACCGCGAACGGATCGGCGCGGGCCTGGAGGAAGGATTCCTCGACGCCACCACGCTCCTGGAGCACCTTGTGCGCAGGGGCATACCGATGCGCACCGCCCATGAGTGCGTCGGCAAGCTGGTCCGTCTCTGCGAGGAGCGCGGCTGCAAGCTCAGCGAACTGCCCGCCGAGTGTTTCGACGGGGTGGTTCCGGGTCTGGCCCCCGGAGTGTACGGCCAGGTGGGGGCGGCGAGCGCCGTGGGCGCGTTCGTCACCGTTGGTTCAACCGGCCCGACGCGGGTCCGGGAACAGGTGGCGGCCTGGCGGGGGAGGTTGTTCCCCTCCGCCTGATGTCGGCCACCCATTCGCAGGGTGGAGGCAGGCGGAAAAGGATGGATTTCTTCCAGTACAAAAACGGCGTGTTGCACGCCGAGTCGATCCCGGTCCACACTCTGGCGGAGCGTTTCGGCACGCCCCTGTACATCTACAGCCGGGCAACTCTGGCCCGCCACCTCACGCAGATCCAGGAAGCGTTCGCGGAAGCCAACCCGCTGATCTGCTACTCCGTCAAAAGCAACGGCAACCTCGCCCTGGCGCGTGAGATGGCTCGGCTTGGTTCGGGATTCGACGTCACGAGCGGTGGCGAGATGCACCGGGCCATCCTGGCAGGGGCACCCGGCCGCAAGATCGTGTTCGCGGGAGTGGGCAAATCAAAAGCCGAATTGGCCCATGCCCTGCAAGCCGGCGTTTTCCTGTTCAACGTGGAGAGCGAGGAGGAGCTTCACTTTTTGGGCGGTGTGGCCAAGGAACTGGACATCGCGGCGCCCGTTGCCTTGCGCGTGAACCCCGACCTGCCACCCAAAACCCACGCGAAAACAGACACCAGCGTGAAGGGCGTCAAATTCGGGCTGGACATCGAGACCGTGCTGGACGTGGCGCGGGGTGTCGTCGGCCACAGCCACCTGAGGGTGATCGGGCTGCACATGCATCTGGGCTCCCCCATCCTGTCGGCTGATCCTTACCGCATGGGGGCGGCCAAAGGCGAACACCTGGTGGGTGAATTGCGGAAAATGGGTCACCCGATCACAGTTCTGAACATGGGTGGCGGGTTCGGCATCCACTACCGGAAGCAGGAGGCCCTGCCGGCAAGCGCCTTCGCTGCCGAAATCCTGCCCGTGGTGAAACGACTGGGCTGTCAACTGGTGCTGGAACCTGGCCGTTTTATCGTGGGCAACGCGGGCATCCTCGTGAGCCGGGTGCTGTACCGCAAGGAATCGGGCGGGAAGAAATTCGTCATCCAGGACGCGGCGATGAACGA
This sequence comes from uncultured Gemmataceae bacterium, assembly GCA_963923355.1. GTDB lineage: Bacteria > Planctomycetota > Planctomycetia > Gemmatales > Gemmataceae > UBA6894. Next base: position 6,385 of record CAWUOE010000102.1, read on the forward strand.
CCTGATCCGGCCGACCCTGTACGACTCCTTCCATCGCATCTGGCCGGTGAACCTGCCCAAGGGCGCCGGGGCGCCGCCCGAGGATTATGAGGCGGAAATCCCGGGCACCGAAAAGGTGGATGTTGTCGGTCCGGTTTGTGAATCGGGCGACTTCCTGGCCAAGCAACGGGCACTGCCTCCGCTGGAGCAAGGGGATCTGCTCGCGGTCTTCTCGGCGGGTGCCTACGGCATGGCGATGTCGAGCAACTACAACTCGCGTCCCCGCGCTGCGGAAATTCTGGTGGACGGCGACACCGCCCGCCTGGCCCGACGCCGGGAAACCCTGGAAGATCTGGTTCGTCCCGAGCTTGAGGCAATGGCAGACTGGTAAGCCCCGGCGGTACCGGCGGTTTGAAACACAGGTGGAATGGCGCGGTCCCCCGGGACCGGTTGGGAGTGGGCACATGGCTCGTTTCACTCTTGGTGGAAAACTGGTGACAGCGGCAGCATTGGCCCTGTTGGAGACCGCCGTGCTTTGGGAGGCGCCACGCCTGGCGGCCCAGGAGGCAGCCCCGGCCAAAGCTCCGGCGGCAGCCCCCATGGCTCCGCCCATGGCCGATGAGCAGGAACGGCCGCGCGAGGGCCTGCGCCGGCTCTTCTCCGAGGCGCAAACACCCTCCGAACTGTGGGATGCGCTGACGCACGAACGGGAGATGGGGGCACATGACAATGTGGCCTATTACATCGACCGGCTGAACGCGGCCCTGGCCGCGATGGATGCGGATGCGCGGGACAAGGCGCTGGATGCGCTTTTGAAAGGGGCAGATTTTACCGCCCTGCAGAGTCTGCAGGAGTTGCCAAACGCTGTGCGGGATGGAGGGGACAAGAAGCTGGCGGAACGGATCCGCAAGGGTTTGGACACCCTGAAGGCGACCCTGGACGAGCACCTCGCCAAGCAGCAGACTCCTGAAAAACTGCAGGAACTGGTGGACAAGCTGATCGAGGGCCCGGAAGCCAAACGGGAAGTGATGCGGGAACTGTCCAACCGGGGCGGATTCGCCGTTGGGCCCCTTCTGAACCTGGGCCGACGGACGGTTGAGGAGTCCGACGCCCGGGAAGTGAACAAGGCACTTCTGGAGCTGCCCGCCGCCAGCGTGCCCGGTCTGATCGGCGCGTTGGATGTGCCCGACCGGGACTGGCAACGCCGGATCGTAAATGTCCTGCTTCTTCGAGCCGAAATAGGGGAGGACTTGAAGCCAGCGCTGCCGGCATTGCAGATCCTGCTTTCGGACAAGGACCTGCCTGAGGACACGCGCTTACTGGCCACCAAACTGGTCGGCCACCTGCGGGGTGTGGAAGCCAAACGGCTCCCCACCATCCCGGACATGCTGAGCGAAACGGCAGACCAGATGTACCAGGGAACCTATCCTTTCCCGGAAGGAACCGCCAACCAGGTGTTCCGATGGGCCAAAGGCAAGGGTCTGGTTCCGGGGACCATCGAGGGACAGGAAATCCCGGTGGTGAGCAAGCCCCAGGCCGCCCAGTATTGGGGAACCCGGTCCGCACGGGCCGCCCTGGAATCCCAGCCGGGCGATGCACGTGCCCGCCGCGCGCTATTGGGTCTATCGATCGAGGATGAGTTGTCCCGTCAGAAGGCAGCGGGCAAGCCCTATCAGCCGATTGGCCAAAGCCAGCCAGCCTTGCTGGAACTGCTCGCCGGCCAGGACAGCCCCACCCTGAACCTGATGCTGCGCCAGGCCCTGAAACAGGACCGCCAGGCTTTGTCATTGGCGTTGCTGGAGGCTCTGGCATCGCGCGGGGACGAGACAGCGGGTGTGGAGCGCCATGGGGTGCCCTCCACCTACGAGCTGGCCCTTGAATCGGGTGAACCGCGCGTGCGATTTGCTGCCGCACGGGCCATCGCCCGGTTGCCCAAACCACCATCTGCCCGTGTGGCCGCGCGAGTGGTGAATGTGCTTGCCGGGTTTATGACCCTGGAAAAACCGCAGGGGCAGGCACGGGCCCGGGTGCTGATGGGCATGGACTCGGCTGACATGCTGAGCGAGCTGGGCCAGTCCCTTGAGCGCGCAAGCTACCAGGTGGAAGGCGCGTTGACCGCACGCGAAACCATGCAGCGCCTGCTGCGCGGCCCCCGGCACGACCTGTTGGTGGTGGACAGCAACATCCCCGACACCGACCTGAACCACCTTCTGGCGCAAATGGACGCCGAAGGCCCCCTGAGCCGCATGCCGGTGCTGGTGGTTGCCCTTCCCTGCGCCCGGCAACGATCATGCCTGAGCACACGGTACCTGGAACTGGACGCACGGCGGATAGCGATTGAAGCCGAATTGAGGGAATTTTTATCACGCAAGGCGGAGATGAAAGCCCGCCAGGCAGACGAGCTTGCCCGGCTGGACTCTGTGTATGCGGCGAAGCGTGAAAAACAACGCGGCCAACTGGAACTGGGCGAGCAGGCAAATTATGACCTGACCCGCAAGGAGATGGTGGAAAGGCACGCAGCCGAGCAGGAGGAGTTCCATGTGAAATTCCTGCCGCAATTCCATCTGGAAGACGACCTGATGCGGGTTCGGGCGGACCTGGAGGGAGTACGGAAAGATTTTGTGCTGGCCAGCAAGGAGCGCGAGGATAAACTGGCCCGGCATCTGGCCCAGGACAAACGGGTGAAGGTGATCCGCGCCGGGGATCTGGGACAACCAAAGGCAGCCATCCAGACCATTTCTGCCACCCTGCAGGAAACCGTCCAGATTCCTCTGGAGCCGCAGGATCAGATTGCCATGGCCAACGAGGCAGCAGATCTTCTGGGGCGAATGGCTGTGGGGAGCATCCGGGGCTACGATATCCGTCCGGCGGGCAAGGCCCTGGAGCAGGGAGCCAGCAATGAATCCCTGGCTCCTCAGGCCAAGCTGGCGCTCACCCAGGCTTTGACGGTGATCCCTGGTGGGTCGGCCCAGGCCCGACTGGCAGGGATGGCTGTTGACCCGGCGCGGTCTGCACCCGAACGCTACGCGGCGGCGGACGCCCTGTCCCGGCATGTGCAACGCCATGGACGCCTTCTGACGGACGCGATGGTAAAGAATCTGGAGAACAACCTGGGGACCACCCAGGAGCCACCTGTGCGTGCGGCCATCAGCGGAGCCCTGGCCCTTCTAAGTAAGCCCAAAACCGACCGCAACCTGCTGGATTACCAGCCCGCAGCAGCGCAGCCACCCATGGGTCCTCCCGGGGACAACCCGTCTGAGAAGCCCCTGGAAAAACCTGCCGGGAAACAGGGTCAACCTTGAGGCCGTTGATGTCCAACCAGTTACCCAAACTTGCCGCCCGTGACCCCGAGAGTAACAAGGGGAGCCACGGGCGCGGTCTTTTGATAGCTGGAAGTGTTGGCATGACGGGTGCGGCGGTGCTGGGTGGCAACGCCATGCTCCGGTCGGGCGC
>CAWUOE010000103.1:0-9765 GCA_963923355.1 uncultured Gemmataceae bacterium
GCGTCTCGTGGGCTCGGAGATGTGTATAAGAGACAGCCCTTCTCCTCATCACTTTCACGCGTGAATGGCGACGGCAAATCTTTCCGCAAAACCACCAGATTCAATGTGAATTTTGGACGCTGGCTGTCCGCCGAGGATTGCATGAACCCGTGCTTGCTCAAACCCGTTTCGGTGGAACCGGCGAAATACAGGTATTTGCCGCTGGCATCGAATACCGGTTCCGCCGCCTCGGTCAGGCCATCGGTCACCGGGTAGACCTTGTCTTCTGCCACCGAATAAATCTGCACGCGGGAGATTTTGGCGCGCGTGTCCGTGGCAAAAGCTATCCATTTGCCATCCCTGGACCAACTGCTGTTCTTTTGCCCACGCGACCGTCCGTCGGGTGATTCGGCAATCTTTTTCACGGTGCCTGTTGGAATATCCAGCAGGTAAAGCGTGTCAGCCTGATCGCTGTAGGTGGCCTTGGTGGAATCCGGTGAAAAAACCAGATTGGTGTAGTAGCCGGCACCCTGCAGTTTCACCCTGCGGGTCTCACCCTTCCCGTTTTGGGGTGCCAAATGCAGCTCGTAGTTGCCGGATGCGTCCGAGAAATACGCCACCCACTTCCCGTCCGGACTCCAGGCAGGGGACCGTTCATGCGTTCCAGGGGTGTTGGTCAGGTTGCGGGGGTCACCCTTCTCGGCCGGCACCGTCACGATCTCGCCGCGGAACTCGATGGCTGCCCGCGCTCCACTGGGGGAAACAGCGGCCCCTCGTGCATATTTGCCACCTTTCGCGAAACGCGAACGGGCCTCCACCAGGTCGGTCACCAAACCGACCGGAACCCGGACACTCTTGCGCTCGGCTGTGTCAAAACGATGCAGGAAACCCGCCTGCTCGAACAGGATGCTGCCACCATTAACCGCGATATCCAGCACCGGGAAATCTGAAAATTGGGTGACCTGCGTCACCGCTTTGTTGGCCGGATCATAAACGAACAGGTTGTATTCCCCGGCCCGATCCGACCGGAACACAACCTTGCCCCCGTACCAGTTCGGGTCCAGGTCATTGCAGCGTCCTTCAGGCTGCGGAATTTCCTCCACGGCATGGGTGGCCCGGTCATACACCCAGATCCTTGAATGAGTTCCACCCCGGTAGTTTTTCCACTGACCCGTCACATCCCGGTGCGGGCAGTAGGCGATCATTTTGCCATCAGGCGAAATCGAAGCCTCCCAAGCGTTTGGGATGGGTAGCTGATTCGGCATCCCCCCCGCCACTGGCACCGTGAACAGTTGCTGGTGTCGGCTGGTGAAAACATGCCGGTTCGACCCGAACAGGATGGCGCTGCCGTCAGGCTCCCAACCCCGCACGATGTCTGCCGCCGGGTGGGTGGTCAACCGTTTGGGCGCGCCGCCTGTGACTGGCAGCAGGTACACATCGGTGTTGCCGTCATACTGCGCGCTGAAGGCGATCCAGTTTCCATCCGGCGAAAAGCTGGGGTTCGATTCCACGCCCGCGTCACTGGTCAACCGCCGCGGGTTGGTACCGTCCGGGTTGGCAATCCAAAGGTCTTCGGCGTAGACGAATGCGATATTCCTGGCGCTTGCAGCCGGCTGGCTCACCAGCCGGGTGTCCTTCACATCCGGTGCGGACCTGGCAGATCCTGTCGCCAAACCGATTGCCAGCGCCCCAACCTGGAAATACCGCCGCATCATGGTACTCTCCCGCACAATCCAACAGAAAAGGTCTGACTTCAGACTAACCTAACGCCATAACCGCTGCACGGCCTCGCGCACGGTGTTCAGGTGGATCTCCACCGTATCCGCCACCTGACGGGCATACCCTCCCGCCATGCTCACCGCCACGGGCAATCCGTGCCGCAAGGCCCGGTCAAATACCCGGCGGTCCCGCTCCACAAGTCCTGCCATCGACAGGGACAGTTTCCCCAAGGTGTCATCTTGATAAGGATCCGCCCCGGAGACATACAGCAGAAAATCCGGACTGCTCCGCTCGAACGCCTCGTCTAGCGCCCTCTCCAGCGCGGCAAGATACGCCTCATCGCCGGTGCCATCCGGTAGCGCCACATCCAGATCGCTGGTTTCCTTGCGCAACGGGAAATTCTTGGCCCCATGGACCGAGAGTGTGAACACCTCCGGTCGCTCTGCCAGGATGGATGCAGTTCCATTTCCTTGGTGGACATCCAGATCCACGATCAGCACGCGCCTGGCCATGCCGGTTTCCACCAACTCAAGCGCCGCGATGGCGGAGTCGTTGAAGACGCAGTAGCCTTCCGCGGCATCCCGGAAGGCATGGTGCGTGCCTCCCGCCAAATTGATACCCACGCCATGGTCCAGGGCAGCCTTGCAGGCTTCCACAGTGGCCCCGCTGGAACGTAGGGACCTTTCAATCATCCGCCTCGACCAAGGGAAACCCAGGCGACGGACCTCGGCCTCTGAAAGCAGGCCCTCCGTGGCCCGGTAGACATAATCCCGGCTATGGGCCCGCCAAAGTTGTTCAAGGGTGGCCTCCGGTGGGTCGGCCCAACCACGTCGGGCCAGCCCCTCAGCCTCGACGCGCTGTCGCAGCAGCGCGTACTTACGCATGGGAAACCGGTGCCCTTCAGGAAGCGGCAAAACATATTGATCGGTGTAAAAGAGCGTCATGTCGCCATTGTAGATTGGCGGTCAGCGCGGTCGGACAAGCACCTGTCTTCCATATTCCAAAAGGAAAGAAAGCCCAAGGCCGGCTGCATGTTGAAGGTTTTTTCAAAAATCCCGATGGAGGCGAAGAAGGTTTGCTGTCAGGAACAGTTGTTGCCAAACCAGCGAAGCAGAGCAACCTGTGTTTTGCCGTCGATGATTTCCCCTTTGCGGATCATCTCTAGTGCCTGACAACTGGGGACAAAATGCGGGATCAAGTCCTCGTCCGGCTCGGGGTTGGATTCACCTTGTTTCAGGCCGGTCGCGACAAACAGGTGAATCACCTCGGACAACAGGCCCGGCGATGGGATGAAATGCCCCATTTGGTGCCAGATGGTCGCCTCGACACCGGCTTCCTCGATCAATTCGCGTTTGGCGCAATCAAGCGGATCTTCACCGGGCTCAAGGGTACCGGCGGGTATCTCCCATAACCTCTGCCCCACCGCTGGCCGCATGTTCTGCAGCAGGCAGACCTGATCATCCTCTCGTATGGCCAAAATGGCCACCGCTCCGGGATGGACGATGACATCCCGGCGGATCGGGCGTCCGTCCGCCGAGGTGCCTTCCTCCACATAAACCTGGATTCGTCGGCCCGTGTGGGCCAGACGGCGCGTCGTGTTGCTCATTCCTTCAAGCTATGTCATCCGGACCCGGCTCGCCAGACCGCCATCACACGGAAACCGGGGTACCCGCTTCACGGGCGGCAATCTCTTCCTTGAATAGTGTTCGCACCTTGCGCCGCATGATCCGGTCCACCAGCCACGGGAACAGCTTGTTCACCAGCAACAGCAACCGGCCCTGCCGGGTCAGGAAGACCCGGTCTTTCCCCTTGGCCGAAGCATTCCACACCGCCTCGGCAACCTGCTCGCTGGTCATGCCGCGCATATGGTCCAGTTGCACCTTGGCGCTTTGCTTCAGCATGTTTTGGCTGAAATTGGTCTGGGTCAGACCGGGCGCCACCATCAACACGTCGATCTCGTCCTTGGACAGTTCACTGCGCAGCCCGTCCGTGAAGGCATGGACGGCAAACTTGCTGGAGCTGTAATCGCTGCGGGCCGGGAACGCCCGCTCCCCCACGATGGAGCCGATGTTGATGATCTGGGCGCTGTTGCCCAGTTTGAGCAACGGAAGCAGCGTCCGCGTGATTTCAGCGAGGCCGAACACGTTCACTTCGAATATTTTCCGAAGCTGCTCCTGATTGCCATCGATGAAATGGCCGGTCGCCCCGATGCCCGCGTTGTTCACCAGGATATCGAGGCCGCCTAGTTCCTTCAGGCAGAAGGTCGCCAGGCTCTGGCGGTCTGTGTCGTTGGTCACATCCCCGACAACCGTGCGCAAGGTTCCGGGCAGGCTCATACCCGCAACCTCCGCCTCCAGCAATTTCAGCAGATCGGCTGACCGCGCCTGGGCCACCACCGTCATGCCACGACGCACGCCTTCGATGGCCAATGCTCGGCCGATACCCTGCGATGCTCCCGTGACGACTGCCCGAAGGCCTTCAAGCGAACGCTTTCTGCCCATGTTTTCCACCCTGACGAGGATGCCAAAAAGGTCTCTCTATCAGGGAGCTTAGCCCCGGCTGGCAATGTGGGACGCCCGGGTGATTGAATTAACCGGGGAAATCCCGGAAGGCTATGCTTTGCGTGCCTGTGCTACGGATTGCGCGGGTTGTGCGGACAGGCTGGTTCCCCACTTGGCATCCGGCCCAAGGTCAGCGCTCAGCAGTCGCTGGGCTTCCTCCAGGGATCTGCCAATGTCCCCTCCCTGGCGGTACCATCCCTCCAGAGCCCTTTGCACCCGCTCCAGTTGCCCGCCGGCCAGTGCCGGGGCACTCTTCCCCAGCAAACCGCGTAATCGCCCCGGATTCACCTGACCCGCCACCCGCCAGGCAAGCAAAAGAAGACCTGGCAAGAATGAAATCAGGATCAAGGCACCGGCCTGCAGGAAAAAGGATGTTGGCAGGTCCCTGTCCATCCACCAGGATTTTCCAAGCCGCCAACCCACCCAACCGATCATTCCGGCCACCAACAGGTTGCCGAGGAATACAGTCGCCAACCCCAACGGGGCCGAGGTTGCCATCCGCGCTGACTCCCTCCCGGCGGCTTCCACATCAGCCTCAACCCGTGCCAGCAGTTCCGGTCGGAGATCCGACAGGGTCCACTGTTTGAGAAAACCATCCAGGGCGGCTCCCAATCCCGCTGGCACATCCGGCTTTTCAACTGGCTTTCCATCCTTCCCGGCTAACCCGATCCGGTCCAGCCCCGCATCCTCCAGCGTTCGGCGGGCGTCATGCTCCACCGCGGCCAAGCTATCTTCAAACCCCTCACCCAATGCCTCCGCAATATGCCTCAGTGGACTGAGGCCTCGGAGGGCCCACAGGGCCGAGGCACCCAGCGCGCCAGCCATCCCAAGCGCACCCCCTCTCAGGCCGCGGCTCAAGGCCCAGCCTGTGGCCAGGGGCTGCATCCGTGCGCGCGCCCACACAGCCGGAAACAGAAACGGCCCGGAGCGCTCTCCCAGCTCTTTCCATGCCGCCTGCTTCACCACGCGGGCAAAGGCGTCCGCTGCCCGTGGTTGGGACAGGGCCTGCCAGTAGGCCTGTTCCTGCCTGGCCTGGGCCTGCTCGGCCAAGGCGCGCAAGCGGTCGGATTCCTCCTGAAACGGGTGCAGCAGGGGCGCTGCAAGGGCATGCGCCGCCTGCCGCAGGAAAGCGTCCTGCCGCAGCAAGGGCATGCGGTTCTCGTCGCCAGACCGCAGCACAGATTGCCTCAGGCGTTCGATCCCGGGGTCACCCGGTCGAACCGAGGACACTACAAACAGGCTCCCATGGTCCACCGTGAAACCGGTTTCAGCCAGGCGCTTTTTGAAATCCAGGGCGATTGTTTCGATTGTTTGGGCGTACCGGTCCGCCTTCGTTAGCGCGAACAACCACCGCTTGCGTGGCGCCCACCGCCGCAGTTCCTCCAGCACCTGCAAATTGGCCCTGCGATCCGGATCCGTGACAAACAAAACCAGATCAGCCCGCTCCAAAACTTGCCTGGTCACACCGTGGTGCCGCTCGATCATGCCGTCGATGTCCGGTGTGTCCGCCAGGGTCACACCCCGCGGCACGCCACCATCCACCAGCACCGGTTCCAGACCTGTCAAGGCGGGTAAATGAGCGCGGTCCAGCGGATGGATGGCCAGGACTGGCTGGCTGGTATGACAACGGACCGTGTCGGAACTGGGACTGGCACCGGGCCTGTCGATCAGTGCGTTGAATAGTTCCGACTTGCCGACACCGGTACCTCCCAGCATCACCACCAGCGCCGGAACGCTCGGCGGAACCTCCAGGGCTGCCAGCGAACGGTCCAATTCCACACCCACGCGCGCCGCGGGTGCCCAACTGTCGGCCCCCAGCAATTCACGACGAAAATGTCCCACCCGGCCGGCCAGCGCCGCAATCCATGGCAACAAACTGGCTCCGCCAGGGCGTTTCTCCCCTGCTTGGGGCTCCCGCGGGTTCTCACTCATGATTCGGTTTCCGTGTCAGTTCGCCGGCCAGCCGCCTCAACTCTTCCACCGGGAAGGAAGTGAGCCGGTCGGTATCCCGAAGCTTGTCACCCAGTAGCCCCGGTAAAAGGTGCTGGCGCAGATGATCGGCAATTTCATGTCCACGCTGCTCGCGCCAGGCACGGTCCGCATCCTCCAGCACTCCCCTGAAATGCATGTTGTCGGCCATGCGAACCACCATCGCCGCGAGGCCCGCCCCGCCCGCCACCAGTCCGCCGGTACCCAGTGAACCCAGCACCACATGGCTTCCCAGGAGGCCGCCAGTGGTGCCGATATCCAGCACAAGAAGTCCGAGCCCACCCACCGTGGTCAGGTCCAGCACCACCGGCAGGGTGTGAGCCCATGCTGGATTTTTCTCCACCCACTCCCGGGCGGATCGGCGTAGGGTTTCTTCCCAATTGGTTTTCGGGCTGGCCAGGGTGGCGTTTCCCAGCGCGTCGCAAGCCTGACGGCATCGGGCACTGTCGAGGGTTCCCACCCAAACAGGCAAACGATCACGCCACTTGTCCGACAATTCTTCCGCCACACGCTTCAGCGACTTGCGTTCGGCCTCTTCCATACGAATCACTTCACTTCCCGGCCCGGGTTTGCTGATGGCTGAACGGATCGCCTCTGTCACGGACTTGAATCCGCCCTGCAGCCAACTGCTGATCCGGCTGAATGGGTAGGTGATCCACCGGAAAACCTGGTTCTGCCCGGCGCGCGATTCCTCCATCAGCACTTCCAGCATGCGGCCGATGGGAAACTCATGCACCGCCACCGAAAGCCCGGCACGGGCCAAATCCTCATCCAAGGAAGCCCGCCAGCGTTGCCGTTCCTTTCTCTCAACCTCAGCCCGGTCAGCCAGTTGGCTCAACCACTCGCTGGTGGATGCTCCCGCCTGCAAAATGCCCTCTGCCGCTACCTTCTCCGCGTCCAAACCGAGTAATAGCGAGGCCAGGGGCGGCGCGCCCTCCGTCACCGGGCGCAAGTCCTCCAGGGCCGGCTGGGCCGATAAAGGCCAAGCGTGGACCGGGCACTCGCGCAGGAACTGTTCCAGGGTGCGCCCATCCTCCCGCTTCCCTTGGAACTTGGCCCTCCAGGGAAGGTCTGGACGCGTCAGCTTGTCGTCCAGAAGGTCGGCCCACTTCATCCAGGCCTTTTCCGGGGCGGACACTTTCGTGATCAATATCACCAGGCGGGCGGCAACCTGGCAGCAGCGCGCCAGTTCCTCCACCACTTTCTGGTCGGCGTAGGAATCCCCGGTCACCACGAACACCACCACCTCGGCCCGCCGCAGCACGCGTTCGGCCCGCTCATGATTGGCAATTTCCAGGCTATTAAAATCTGGAACATCCACTAAAAACAGACCGGGCGCGCCCGGGCCGGAACTTGTCCGGGCCTCGCCTCCCAGCCGTTCTGCCGAGCGGTACCAAACCAGTCCCTGGCCATCCTCCTGTCGCAGACGCTCAGGCCGGTCCAGCGGACGCAGGTCGAATCCCGGCAGCACCGAGCGCAACGCCGGCTCGCGCTCCGCGCAGTCCCACTGCTCGGGCACCGCCATGGCGCAACCGCGCGAAAGCGGCCGGATCTCGTCCCCGGCCGGCACCTCGATGCCAGTCAGGGTCCGGAACAAGGTGCTTTTGCCGGCACCCGTCGGTCCATACAGCGTGGCCACCAGGGACAGTTGACCGCCCTGGCGCCTCAGGGCGCCCGCCCTCTCCAACAGCGCCTGCCATCCAGTAGGCGGTTTTTCCTTCTCCCCTAGCAACTCCAGCAATTCAGGTACCAGGGTGGCCAGCCGGTCTGTGGAGGTCAGGAAAGAATCTAGCTTCATGCACACAACCCGCCGCTGAAAAGACCTTGATCATCCGCAAGGCAAGCGCTTGTTTATCCAAACTTTTACTTTAACGCATGTATGAACAAGAAGCCTGACGGTGAATCACCAAATACTGGTAGTATTTATTGACTTTTGGCTTGGATTGATCCGCACAATTCATCCCCGGGCACCTCCATGGCTGACAGCAACCCCTCACCGGAGATTCGCGCGGCAGCGCTGGATCTTTTGGAAAAATGGCAGGATGCGCTCGACCAGGGCACCCCAGTCAGCCCGGAAAGCCTGTGCTCTGGCCAGCCCGATTTGCTCCGTCAACTTCAGGAACTGATTCGGGCCGTTCGTCGCTGTGAAAAGGTCCTGTCGCCAGAGGCCCCTTCTCCATCTCAATCCTTACCGGGCGGCCCCCGGGTCCTCCTCGATCGTTATCGACTGGATTCCCTGATCGGCGAGGGGGGCCATGGCCAGGTCTGGAAAGCGCTGGATATCGAGTTGGATCGCCCGGTCGCCATCAAAGTCCCCAAACCGACGCGGCGACTGGCTCCCGATGAGATTGACCAGTTGTTGAATGAGGCGCGCAGGGTGGCACGCTTGCGCCACCCGGCCATTGTCCCGGTATTCGATGCCCGGCCCGAGGGTGCGGCTCATGTGGTCATCAGCGAATGGGTCGATGGCCCCAATCTGGAGGCGTTGCTGGCGCACGGTCCGCTCGATGCCAAACGTGCCCTGTGCCTGGCCGCCCAATTGGCCAGGGCCTTGGAATACAGCCATGCCCAAGGCATCATCCACCGGGACATCAAACCAGGCAACCTCCTGCTTGACCAGGACGGCGATCTGAAGGTGTGCGATTTCGGTATCGCTGCCAACCAGAAAGAGCTACTGGGGTATTCCGATCAGCGTTTCACATTGGCTTACGCCAGCCCGGAGCAACTCCGGGCCGATCCACTGGACCAACGCTCCGATATCTGGGGTGTCGGAGTTGTCTTGTACGAAATGCTGACCGGAAGGCTTCCCTTTCCCGGTCCCTCTGTTCACCTGCAGCGCCAGGCGATTTTGACAAGCCCTCTGCCTAAACCACACGGATTGAACCCCTACTCTTGGGCATTGCTGGAACGAGCCCTGGCCAAGGAACCGTCGGAACGGTTCCAGTCTGCCGGCGAATTGGCCGATGCGGTCGAGGATGAGATACTCCGCCTCGAGGTGGGTGAAAGCGAACGTGCCGCGCGGGCCGAAACTGGCAGGCGGTTGGCGGCAACCGGCGCGTTCCTCGTTGTGGCCATGGCGGTCTTCTCACTCCTTTATTTTTTTGCCACAGTCCAACTTCCAAACCTTGCCACCCAGGCAGCTTCCGCAAATCAGCAGGCAGCCTCCTTCCTTCAGTCAAACTACCCGTCACTTCTCGAGAGGCTTTCAGGCAGCCCAGGCCTGCTGGACTGCCGAGAAGGCGCTTCATGGGACATCGTCCAAGCTAAACAGAAACAATGGGCCGACTACCTGGGTATACCCGTCGAACATTCGTTCTACTTGGTCAGCGGAGCCCCGCTCTATTTCCGGCTGATACCACCCGGTGTCTACCTGGCCGGCACGGAGAGTGAGGACCCGAAAAACAATCGTTACGAAGCCAGGCGCCAGGTCACCATCAATCGCCCGTTTTACCTGGCCAGGCACCTCACCACCCAGCGCGAGTGGGAGGAGTTGATGGGCGAGAATCCCAGTTGGTTT
>CAWUOE010000104.1:0-9738 GCA_963923355.1 uncultured Gemmataceae bacterium
TGTCCCGCAATGCTTCCGCTTCAAGGCGTTGGCGGTTGAAACGCCAAAACAGGCTGTTGTCAGGGTCTGCCAGGTTGGATTTCTCATCGAATCGACTGCTCATCCGGTAGGCGCTGGTTCCGAGGATCAATCGATGCAGTTCCTTGATGGACCAACCCCGCCGGACAAATTCAACTGCCAACCAATCCAGTAAAGGTTGGTTGGTTGGCGCCATACCCAATTTGCCGAAATTATCCGGGGTGCGGACCAGTCCGGCTCCGAAATGCCAGTGCCATACACGGTTCACCATCACCCGTGCTGTGAGGGGGTTGTCGGCCCGTGTAATCCATTGGGCCATCTCCAAGCGGCCACTCTGCTTCGTATCCACTGGTTGCTGTTTCTCCCCAGCCAGGGACCGGGGAAAAACTCTGGGAACTTCCTGCCCCAGTGTCAGGTAATTGCCACGCAGGTGAATTTTCAGGTTGGCTGGCTTGCCTTCCTCGGCAGCCATGGCCATCGGTTCGGCTGGCACCAATTTTTCTGCGGCAGCGACAGTTTCCCGCAGTTTCTTCAATTCATTTTGAGTTGGTGAAGGAAAGAGGGTATCTGGCTGCTTCACGGATTGGAGCGGTCCTTTGGCATCTTTCAAAAGGGAGGCAACAGTCGCTTCATCCGGTCGCTGTTTCTTCTTTTCACGGTTGAGCCACCCAAGCCAAGCTTCCACCAGGCCCGTGGGTAAACCGGCTTCTTGGGCTGCTTCTGCTGCGGTCAACGGTGCGATCGAAAGGTCGCTGGTTTTCAGGTCCGGACGTGGTAAAAGTGCGATTTTGTCCAAATGGGGCACCGGCCCGTCCCGCTCCACCTTCAGGGTGTGTTTGCCCGGCTTCAATGAAACCCTGGCCTCCAGGTTCCATCGCTGGCTTTCCGGAGTCCAGGATCCTGTCACTACCCCCACCGCCTCGCTTTTGACCAACTTTCCATCGACGAATAGCCGAACGGGCCGGCTTTCGGCAGCGGCATGACGCACCTCAATCTGGTGGATCACTTCGGCGGAGGAAAGGAAATCATATTCCGCAACATTGGGCAGCGTCCCGGCGTTATAAACCACGCCAATCCCTTGACCATACGTGGTGAAATCGCGGACAAGATTTCCCCGATCAAACTTTTCAGCCTCCAAAAGAATCGTTCCCGGGGGAATTTTTTTTAAATCTGCCAGAATTGGCTTGGAGCTGTTGTCACCCTGCTGACTGCTCCTCAGTTTCCAGGCGGCCTCAAGAGCTTTTAGATTCTGCTTTAAATCGCTTTCCAACTGTTGTTTTTCGATTTTAAGACGGTCATCCAGTCGTTTTTTCGCATCGTTGAGTTTGCCGGCATGTTGAGACCTTTGGGTGATGACCTCTTTCCCCGGGACGGGCCGCTCGTGCCACATGGCCACAACCTTGAAATTAGCCATCGTTTTGGTGCTTTTGAGAATGGCTGCCATTCCGTAGTAATCAGCCATGCTGATCGGGTCGAATTTGTGGTCATGGCAGCGCGCGCAACCGAATGTCATTCCGAGAAATGCTTTTCCCAGCGTGTCCAGTTGCTCATCCACGATGTCCATTTCCATTTTTTGCGGGTCGTCCTCCGCAAGCATTTTTGGTCCGATAACGAGGAAACCAGTGGCGGTGACCCTGCGGGCTCGCTCATCCGCATCCGGGCTGCTTGCCAGGTCACCGGCAATCTGATGGGTCACGAACTGGTCGTACGGCAGGTCACGGTTGAGCGCGTCAATGACCCAGTCGCGGTAACGGAAGGCGTTGGCATGCGCCAAATTCTCGTCCATGCCATTGCTGTCGGCGTAACGGGCCAGGTCCAGCCAGTGGCGTCCCCAGCGTTCCCCATAGGCCGAGCTGGCCAGCAAACGGTCCACCACGCGCTCAAAAGCGGTCGGTGAAAGGTCCTTCTCAAAATCTTCCAGTTCCCCGGGAGTGGGTGGCAATCCGGTCAGGTCGATGGTCACTCGCCTGAGCAGGGTCCGCCGGTCTGCCTCCGGTGCCGGTTTCAGTCCTTTCGCTTCCAGGGCCGACAGGAGGAATTGATCAATCGGAGACCGGCACCAACCTTGGTTTTTTACAGGGGGCGGTGGTGCCTGCCGGGGTGGAACAAAAGACCACAGTGGTTGCCCGCTGGGTCCTGTACTGGTGGCGGTGGCTTTGCCATGCCCCGTAGCGGCACCAGGCCATGGGGCCCCTGCTTTCACCCACAGGTGAATGTTGGCCAATTGGTCGCGCGGTAGCTTTCCCTTCGGTGGCATCGCATAGGGCTCCCCCTGCTCAAGCACGCGTACCAGGAGACTTTCATCCGGTTTGCCCGGGACTAAACTCGGCCCGCTTTCGCCCCCGCTCAGCAGGGCTTGCAGGCTGTCCACACGCAAACCGCTTTTCTGTTTTTTTTCACCATGGCAATCCTGGCAGTGCTCCACCAGGATCGGACGGATTTTTTTCTCAAAAAAAACGCCATCAACGGTTTGGCTAAACGCGTTGCCGAAGCCAACAAGTAACAGGCAGGCCACTATTGGCGGGCGGGGCATGCCAATTCCTCAGATCAAACACAAAGTTTGGCCCTGATCGGGCCGGGGTGGGCATATCAACTATTACATCAAATTTGATTTGGGCAAGCAATTGCGGGCTTCACTAAACATGCATAAACATCAGGCAGTACCCATCCGGATCGGCCAGGCGAAACTCTCCCCGCGGTGCGTAAAACGGCGTGCGAATTTCGCCGGGGACGAAACCCAATTGAACCAGTTCCTCCCGTTTGGCCGGAATATCCATGCAGTAGAGGTAGACCATGGCGGCTTGCTGTTCCGGTTCAACCCTGCCGGAGGATTTGGCCAGCATGATGCAAGCCCCGCGGCTTTGCAGGAAGGCCCACGTGGGCTTGGTGGCGGACAGGTGGGTGAATGAATTCAAAACTTGGAATCCCAGTTTTTCATAAAAGGTGACGGATGCCTGCACATCAAAAACATGCAGGTAAGTGATGGCGGCCAAAATCGGATTTTTAGGGGTCATGATGGCGACAGTTCGGTTTTTTTCATCCCCTTCAGTGCCTGTACCATGCCCTCTGGATCCTTCGGGCTGAGCAAGACACCATATCCGAGGTTGGTCGGTACAAACACGGCATGGGAGCGTTGGGTCAAATAGACCAGAGCCTTGGATCCATCCTTCAGGCGGAACCAACCCCCCTGATAGCCCGGCAGACCCGTGCCCATCGTTCGCCAATTGGGCTGAAGGGCAGGCTCTTTCTGAAAATCGACCTGGCGGACCTGATCCAACTGGATCGATTCCAAGGGAATCAGCCTGCCGTACAAATCTCCGCGCAGGCGAAGCCCCTCCCCGCTGACCTCAAACTGCGCTGCCCTTGCGCTCCAAACCGAGGCCCCGATTAATACGATCACCAAGCCAAGCACACCCAGAATTCCCAAGCTGATGAGTCCCAAACCTTTGATCGATCCAGGTTCGATGGGGAATGTGTGCATCGGGCGGTTTCCTGTTGGATAAAGAAATTCATGCTACCCGATGGCAAAACTGCCCGTAATAATCCGAAACCCTCCCGGGCTTTTCTAGCCTGGAAGGGTTTCGGTGGGGAAGATTAATGAGAAGCCAGGGATCGAATGGCTTCAGGACGGTTTACGCCTTTTTTCAATCTCCTGCTTGGCACGATCCAGGGCATCGAAATGGATGTCGCTGGTTTCGCATTTCCGCATGGCAAACAGTTTCGCGCTGAAAGCACCCAAGGCATCGGCTGTGCCCTGGGCTGTTTTGTCGAAAGCCATGCTTCGGGCAAAAGACACCCCTTGGTCCATGGCGTCATGGATGGCTTCCAGATCGGCGCTGAGGAATACCACTTTCCAACCCTCGGCCTCTTTGGCCTTGAGCATTTCCGCCACTTTGGCTCGGGTGAATTCACGGCTCTGGTTTTCTTGGCCGTCGGTGATGACCGCCAGCACGACATGCTCGGGTCGAGATCCTTCCTTGAATCGGGCGACCTTGGCTTCCACGTCATTCACCAATCGTCCCATGGCGTCCAGCAGTGGTGTGCCACCACGGGGGACAAAGGTCTCACGGGTCAACCGGGGCACCAAACCCAACGGTTGGGTATCCTGCAAAACCTCGTAGCAATCCTGCGAGTCGAATTGCACAAGGGTCAGGGTAGCCTCACCCTCGCCGCGCTGTTGCTCCTCGAGAAAAGTATTGAAGCCGCCAACAATGTCGTTGCGGATCGATTCCATCGAACCGGATCGGTCCAGCAGCACGGCAATATGGGTGTAGCCTTTTTTGTGCCCCAGGGTTTTGGATTGGGATTTGGCCTGGGTTCCTGGTTTTTTGGCGGATCGCATGGCAATGGTCCTGGCGTTGGGGTTGGGAAGTACGGGCGGTATCACGGATCCGCCACATTTTTCCTGACAGCAGTCAAAGGGCACCGGTTTTCAATAATTCAAAAATATCTATTTATTTCAAATGATAAAAAAATAGGTAGCCTTCGTTATAAAGCAATTAAATTGCCCGTTTTGATTCTTTTACCCTGATGCCTTTGCTTGCGTCTCCACCATTCTTTGGTGGAATAAGGATGGCTTATTCTTCTTCCTGATTACTCCCTAGGTAACCGCTTCCAATGAAGAAGTTTCACCTTGCACTATGCCTCTGGGGTGCCTTGGGCACCTTGAATGCCTTTGCTCAACGACCAACCCGTCCCGGTGGCCCGCCGCCTGGTGGGGCGCCTGCCGGTGCTCCTCCCGCAGGGGCTCCCGGTGCAAGGCCTCCGGTTGCTGGCCAACCCAAGAAATACGATGAGGTGGTCACCAAGGACTTCACCACCCAGCCTGGTGTGTTTGCTGTCCATAAGTTCGAGGAAAAGGTCCTTTTTGAGATTCCCCAGGACAAGCTGGGCAAGCTCTTCATGTGGCGGGCCGAGGTGGCCAAAGGTCCTGGCGGAAGTAGCTGGGGTGGCGCGGCTTTGGGTGAGGAGTTCATCCGGTTTGAGCGCCGTGGCAACAAGATTTTTGTTTGGCGCAGCCAGTTCGGCAAACGGTCCGACGGCAAGGCTATCCAATCCTCCATCGATGCCAGCAATACCGATTCCATCCTCGCGGTGTTCCCCGTCGAGGCGGAAGGCAAGGACCGCTCGGCGGTGGTTTCCGTGGGTGAGACCTTCATTTCGGGTCTGACCGACATGCCATTGAGCGCCGCTGCAGGTTCCCCTGGCGCCAGCCCGGACGCAGCCCGTTCCTATCTGTCCGATGTCAAGGCGTTCCCCACCAACATCAATGTGAACGCGACCATCACCTTCCGCGTTGGAGGCCCCATGGGCGGGGCTCGCAGCGTCACCGCTGTGGTCCACCACACTCTGGTGGAGCTGCCTGAAACCCCGATGATGGGTCGCTATTTTGATCCGCGGGTGGGCTACTTCACCGAGAGCTTTGTGGATTACTCCCATCCGCTCGGCTGGGCGAAGAACAAGGAATTCATTGCCCGCTACCGCCTGGAAAAGAAGGACCCCAATGCCGAGGTCAGCGAGGTGGTCAAGCCCATCACCTACTACCTGAGCAAGGAAATCCCCGAAAAGTGGCGGCCCTTCCTGAAAAAGGGTGTTGAAGACTGGGCTCCCGCTTTCGAGAAGGCCGGCTACAAGAATGCAATCGTTTGCAAGGATGCCCCCACCCGGGCCGAGGATCCCAATTTCGATCCCGAGGATGCCCGCTACTCAGTCATCCGTTGGGTGGCCGAACCAGTTGCCAACGCGATGGGGCCCCACGTTCATGACCCACGCTCGGGTGAAATCATCTCTGCCCATATCATCTTCTGGCACGATGTCGTGAAGTTGACCCAGATGTGGTACTTCATCGAATGCTCCGCCCAGGATGAACGGGCCCGCAAGCTGCCGATGCCGGATGAGCTCACCGGCGAGTTGCTGCGCTACGTCTGCTGCCACGAAGTGGGGCACACCCTCGGGCTGCGCCACAACCATCGGGCCAGCCAGGCCTACTCCATCGCCCAGCTCCGCGATCCGAAATTCACCGAGAAGTACGGGTCGGTAGCTTCGATCATGTCGTACGGCCGCCACAATTATGTGGCCCAGCCCGAAGACAAGCTCCCCGTCAAGAACCTGATCCCCAAGCTGGCGCCGTATGACTACTTCGCCATCGAATGGGGCTACAAGGGTATTCCGGCGGCCAAAACCCCGGATGCCGAGAAAGAGACTCTCGACAACCTGGCCGCCAAGCAGATCACCGAGCCTTTCCTGCGCTTTGGTGGCGAGGATGGCCCCAGCACGGTGGATCCCACGGTCCTCACCGAAAACATCGGCAGCGACCCGGTCGAGGCAACCCTGCTCGGGTTGAAAAACACCGACCGTGTGATGGACCACATCGTTGCGGCCACCGTCACCAAGGGCGAGGATTACTCGCTGCTGGAGGAAGCTTACAAGGAATTGGTCGGCCGTCGCGCCCGCTGGCTGAACGCTGTCGCCAAGCAGGTGGGTGGTGTGGTGGAAAGCCGCACCCTCGGCGGTCGTGGCAATGAGAGCTTCACCAGGGTGTCCGAGGACAAGCAGCGGGCAGCCGTGAAGTTCCTGCTGGAAAATGCCTTCGCGACCACCGCCAACGCCAAGCTGACCAACCCCGCGGTGGTCAACTTGTTCCGTTACTCGGGCGCCGCCAACGAGGTGGCTTCCCAGCAACGCGGCTTGCTGAACACCCTCCTGTCCCAATCGGTGATTGGGCGGTTGTTCGACGGAGAGTTGCAGGCTGGTGAAAAGGCTTACACCCCCAGCGAATTGGTTGCCGACCTTCAAAACGGAATCTTTTCCGAATTGAAGGCTGCCGATCCCAAGGTCGACCCGTTGCGTCGTCAACTGCAGCGCAACTTTGTCGAGATTCTGGGCAAGGAGTTTGCTCCTCCCGCCGAGGCCCCGGTGACTATTCCCGCCGGCCCGCCTTCCCGTCGAGGTGGTTCCTTTACCCCGCCGATGCGCAGCAATGAGCTGAGGGCGGTTGCCAGGGTTTCCCTGGAAAATCTTTCCAAGGAGCTTGCGGGCGCCATCTCCAAATCCAAGGATGCCACCACCGTGGCTCACCTCAAGGATTTGAAGGCTGAAATTGACAACCTTCTGAAAGCCAAGAAGGACGATTGATTCCAGGCCGGAATGGTTCCCCTGGGGGCTAGACCGGCAAAATGCAAAAAAACCAAAACGGGGGCCCGGTGTTTGTCACCGGGCCCCCGTTTGATTTTCCAGTGGAGGTTTCCGTCAGCCGAGTAGGGCCCGGATGGGTTGTCCCTCCGAAAGGGGTAGGGAGCGCCCGTCCGGCGTGGAATAAAAGATGCCGTGCGGGTCGTATCCGAGTGCGGCCAGGATGGTGGCATGCAGGTCGGCAGGAGTGTGCGGTGAGTCCTTGGGATACGCTCCGATGCGGTCGCTGGTCCCGATTGCCTGACCTACCTTCAAACCACCCCCAGCCACCACAGCCGTGTAACACTGTGGCCAATGATCCCTACCCGCGTCCGCGTTGATCGTGGGGGTGCGACCAAAATCCCCCAGCCAGATCACCAGGGTTTCGTCCAGCAATCCCCGTTCCTCCAGATCATCCAGCAAGGCCACAAAGGCCTTTTGCATGGGTGGGACCAGCCGTTTTTTCAAGCCGTTGAAGTTGTCCTTATGGGTGTCCCACACGATGCTTGGCCCGTTCACGGTGGTGACAAACCTGCAGCCGGCCTCCAGCAGCCGTCGGGCCAGCAAGTGGGACTGGCCCCAGGTATGCCGGCCATACCGGTCACGCACCTTGGCAGGCTCGCGGGATAATTCAAAGGCGGCTCGCACGGCGGGTGTTGAAACAAGCTCCGAGGCCTTGCGGCGCAAGCGATCGAATACCGGGTATGGAGCCGAAAGTTGGCCCAAAAGTTGGTCCCGCCCTTGCATCCGTTCCAATGGCAATTCATTCGATGGTTCCAGCGACTTCATGCTGAAATCAACCGCCGCCGGGTCCGCTGCCACCACCAAGGGATCATGTTCCCGCCCGAGGCACCCGCCAAATTGCCCGGGCGTGATATAGGCGAAACTGTCGCAATGCGGGTGGGGCGTGATCACATAAGGCGGCATGAGGCGGGTGGGTTCCTCCCGCCTGGTGAGCCAGCCCACCAGGGTCCCAATCGAAGGGATATCCTGGCTGCCCGGATTGATCAATGTGCTGTCTATCCGGTACGGCTTGCCGACAATGCTCCAGTGCATGCCCGAATTGTGCTGGGTGTGGGTGTGGTGCAGACTGCGAATTAGGGCAAGTTTGTGGGCGCGCACGGCCAGATCCGGTATGAGTTCGGTAAATCGGATGCCGGGCACCTTGGTGGCGATGGGACGAAAAGGTCCCCGGACAGTTTCGGGAGCATCCGGTTTCGGGTCGAACAAATCGTGGTGACTGGGGGCCCCCGCGTTGAAAATCATCACCACGCGCTTGGCCTTGGGGGCCAACGGGTTGACAGAGCCGCGTAGTTGGCCAAGCCGGCCCATACCCCCACACCAGGCTCCGGCCAGGGCCAAGGGGCTGTTGAGCAGTAATCGACGACGGTCCGTCATGCGTGGATCCCGGAAAGGGGCCACAGATTTCAGGCGGGTTGCATGGACAGCTTGGCATAACTCCGGTTGCAGGTCAAACCGGTTGTTTCCTGGTCCTTGGATCGCTCTGTTCGGTCGTGCTAGACTGTCGTGACATTTCCGGAATTGCACCCTTTACCGGGCCAACACCATGTCTTCCTCGGTCCTGACGCCCCAGGTTCCTGCCAATCCCTCCCCCAAGCCTGTGAGGGTGGCTTCCCTCGACCAGTTCAGGGGGTACACCGTATTCGGGATGGCGTTTGTCAATTTTCTGGGAGGTTACGCTTTCCTGCCCGAGGTGTTCAAGCATCGTCACACATTTTTCAGCTACGCCGACGCGATCATGCCGCAGTTTTTTTTCGCGGTAGGTTACGCTTTTCGACTGGTGCTGGTCCGGGCCATGGAGCGGGAAGGGTATTCCGCGGCGCTCCGCAAGGGGGCGATGCGATGCCTCGGCCTGATGCTGGTGGCTTTCGTTGTCCATGGGGTGAGCGGCGGGGTCGGCAAGTTTGAAGAACTCAAACAATATGACTTTTGGTCATTCCTGCATGCCGCCTTCAAGCGTGGTTATTTCCAGACACTGGCCCACATTGCGGTCACCAGCCTCTGGGTATTGCCGGTCATCATGCTGGGCGGCCGCGTCCGGCTGGTCTGGGCGATAGTGTCCGCCCTGATCCATGTCTGCATCTCCTTTCTTTTCAAGCATCTGGGTTGGTGGACCTGGTCGAATTACGATTGGGCCTTGGCCAACCCGGTCGCGATTGATGGCGGCCCGCTGGGTTTTCTCACCTGGACCATGCCGCTGATTGCCGGGTCTTTCGCGTTTGATTGGTGTTCCAAGCCCGCCAAAGAGGGCAAGCCGGTGGGTCGATTGCTGGGATGGGGTGTGGCCATCATGGTATTGGCGTATGCCTTGTCTTGCCTGAACCTGCGTTTTCCGCCGAACCAGGATTCCGGCCGCTGGTTGCTGGAGCCTCCATTCGTGGCCCCCGCCGATCCCGCAACCAAGAATTACTGGACCATGAGCCAGCGCACGGGTGGGGTCACCTATCCCATGTTTGCGGCGGGTTTCAGCATGGTGACGATGGCGCTTTTCGTGGTCCTGTGCGACCGTTTCAAATGGCGCTGGGGAGT
>CAWUOE010000105.1:0-9604 GCA_963923355.1 uncultured Gemmataceae bacterium
CAAAATCACCGCTGGTGCGCACGATCCCGTTGCCGAACAGCTCCTGCCAGAAACGATTGACTGTCACGCGCGCGGTGAGGGGATGTTCGGGGGAAACCAGCCATTGGGCCAAACCCAGCCGGTTGCGGGGCGCGTTGGCCGGAAACTTGGGCAGCACCTCGGGGGTGTTGGCCTTCACCGGATCCTTGCGTTTGTCATACTCGCCACGGGCCAGAATGTATGCCATGGCCTCGGCTGGCTTTTCATTCATCACATGGGCCTGTGTGCCGCGCCCCAAAATCTCCTTGTCCTGGCGCTCCAGATCCTGCAGCTTTTTGGCCATTTCAACCGAGGGTGTGTCCTTGTTGGCCAGCCACCAATCGAACAGTTCATCCTTCTCGGCCTGGGTACGCTTGGCGGGGTCACGGGCGAGGATATCTCCCACCCGCCCATCGCGGCCCAGATTGGCCACCTGGTCGGGTGCCAAAGCCGCGGTGTACAGCCGCAGGTCGTGCAGCTTCACCTTGTTGAGTGGCTCACTTTCATCACGCCGGCCGATCCGCAGGGGAACATTCGTGCGGATGGTTCCGGGCGCGACAGACAGGGTGTCATTGACCACCTCGGTTTCCAGCGAGGCGCCATCCACGAACACCTTCAGGCCAGAGGCCTTGGAGGAGCCATCGTAGGTCACCATGACATGGTGCCATTCATTGAAGTTGAACGTCTTGCGTGTGAGCACCTTGATGGCGCTGGTCGGCCAGGTACTGACAAGGTGCAATCCGAAACGACCGTTCTCGTACCACAGGTCCCACCCACGGTGGCCGGGTCCCTTTTCCATGCGGGCGACAATGGGCCCGAAATTGGAGCCCCGGGGGATCTGCACCCAGGCCCCCACGGTGAATGGTTTGTCACGTTCGAGGTTGCCCACTTCCTTCAGGTCATCCTTGAACACCACCGAACCGGGTTGGTTGACTTGAAGGTCCTTGCGGGCCTTGCCTTTCTCGGCAACCCAGGCGGCACCATCGAGGGCGAGTTTGGCATCCTTGCCATCCACCACCACCTTGGCGGTTTTACCTTCCCCCTCGCGCAGCTCGGCCAGCAGCGCCAGCTTTTCGGTGGGAATCTTCCGTTTCATCTCCTCGGGTTTCACGGAAGCCAGCCAGGCCTCGAAATCCTTGCGGCCTGATTTTTTGCGCTCCTCGGCCCGAGCCCGCAGGGCTTTGAGATCCTCCTGCAGTTTCAGCCATTGGGCCCGCTCATCCTCCCGGGGCAAGGGAATGATGGGGGGCGTGTCCTTGATGTTCCCGTCCATGGCGTTCTGGGTGGTGTTATTGAAAAACGCCGCCAGGGAATAGAAGTCCTTCATGCTGAGCGGATCAAACTTGTGGTCATGGCAGACCGCGCAGCCGGTGGTCAGCCCCATCCAGACCTGCGAGGTGGTCTCAGTGCGGTCGCGGGCGTAGAGCACCAGGTATTCCTCGCTGATCGCCCCACCCTCGTTGGTGGTGATGTTGCAGCGGTTGAAGCCGGTGGCCACCTTCTGCTCGAGGGTGGCGTTCGGAAGCAGGTCGCCCGCCAACTGCTCGAGGGTGAACTGGTCAAAAGGTTGGTTGCGATTGAAGGCGTTGATCACCCAGTCGCGGTAACTCCACATCTCGCGGAAGTTATCGAAATGGATTCCATGGGTGTCGGCATAGCGGGCGGCATCCAGCCAGTAGCGGGCGCGATGCTCTCCCCAATGGGGTGATGACATCAGCTTGTCCACCAATCTCTCGTAGGCATCGGCAGACTGATCCGCGACAAACGCACGCACCAAGGCCGGATCAGGCGGCAGGCCGGTCAAGTCCAGGCTCAAACGGCGTGCCAGGGTTTGGCGATCTGCCTCGGCTGCAGGCGTGAGGCCCTTGGCCTCCAGACCTGCCAGCACAAAAGCGTCCACCGGGTTGCGCACCCAGGCTTTATTCCTCACGGAAGGCAGTGGTGGCTTTTGCGGAGTGATGAAGGACCAGTGCAACTGGTAGTCGGCCCCCTGCTCCACCCACTTTTTCAGGACAGCCTTCTGCTCGGCCTTGAGAACCTTGTGCGATTTGGGAGGGGGCATGATCTTGTCACGCCGCTGGTCATACAAGCGCTCCACCAAAGGGCTTTCATCCGGTTTCCCCGGAACAATGGCGCCCGACTTGATGGCGTCCTCACAGCGGTCCAAACGCAAATCAGCCTTGCGGGCGGCGCTGTCCGGTCCGTGGCAGGCAAAGCAGTTTTCCGAAAGGATCGGTCGGACATCGCGGTTGTATTCGAGTTTCCCGCTGCTTTGCGCGAGAGCCACACCGCTGGACTGAACCGAAATGGCCAAAATTGCCACGATGGCAAAACGCGAACTGATCATGGTTTGGCACCAAAACATCCAATTTGCCCGGCCCACCACCGTGGGTCAGCAGGCTTGCTCCCGTGGGGCCCCAACGGGGCGGCAGGAACGGGTCTTTCAACCGTTCAATTTTATCTTGCAAACCAAGGCAAAACAACCAAAACCGGGGGGAAGCTAGCCCCCTCAGGGCACTTCAACCACCTCACCACCGGCCCGTGTTCCCAGAGCACGCCAAACGGCTGACCGGATTTTGTCTGAAATAAACCGTCCCGATCCATCCAGCATCAGGGAATTGACACCACCGGGATGGTGACTTCGGCTGGTCACCGCGGCCAAGGTGTCGCCCCGGTGGAATTCAACCGCGGAAATGAAATCGACATCTTTGGGCACTGCTCCAGATGGGACCAGGACACGGGTGTTGGGTGTGAACACTGTGGTGAAGCCGGTTTGCTGCACCTGGCCGGCTGACCAGATCGAGTGCCCCATCGGCTCTTCATCCACCGGGGCCAAATTGAAAAAAGAGAGGGCGGACGGACTCTCCGGCACGGGTGGTAGGGTGGCAAACACCTTTCCGGAATCGGCACCCAAAACCCTGGGGGTGTATGCCTTCACCTCGGACAGCGCCAGGGTATTGCTCATCCCGTCGGTGAATTGGGACGAGCGGTAACTCCGGTTGGGTCCAAAGGCACCATCCCCTGTCCGCATCAGACCAGATTTGCCGGTCAGAACGGCCCATGTGCCAAGATTCAGCGCATAGTTGGCGGGCCAGTATTGATTGCCATAAACCGGGTCGTATCCGTTACCCCGGTCATTGACTTCCGCCGGGCACAGAAGCGAGGGCACCCGGATGGAAGCAACCTTCGGCTGGGTCCAATATCCCTTGTCAAAATCTATGGCCTTGAACATCGCCTCCTGCTCAATCAAGGGCAGGAATCTGCCAAAGGCCGACCACGAATTGGGAATGTACATGCCCTCAGGGCCCAAACGATAATCGCCGTTGTGGGGCATTTTGTCATTCAGGTCGAGGTAGTGGAGGAGACCCACACCCACTTGCCGCAGGTTGTTGGAGCAGGCGGACCGGGCGGCCGCACCCCTCACCTGCTGGACGGCCGGAACCAAGAGCCCAACCAGAAAGGCAACGATGGAAATCACCACCAGCAGTTCAATCAGGGTGAAGCCGTTAAACCGATGAATATTCCTCATGACCGCCTCCAGGGGGGTGGTGGCGTTCCATCCAAACCGCAGTTAATTGTTAGGCGTTGCCCAGCCAAAAGAAAAAACCCCCGGTTATTCACCGGGGGTTTGGATAAAAGCCGGACTGGAGGCGGAAGGTGGGTCGTCCCCGTCCACCAACCTCAAAACGATCGTGTGTCGTCCCCACACACGGCCATCTTCCCCCAGCCCGGCTGAGCATTTAGGTCATCCGACCCGCTGGCTGGGTAGTCTCACCAACTTCATATTTAGGATAGGAAGGGTGATCCTTCTTTATTTCTTAACAAAAAGAATGGTCCCTGCAACAACCTGCTGTGACGAGTGGGCAAAAAGTTCCACTTCTGTGCCAAAATTCATAATTCAAGGCTAATTAGGCAGTTTTGGTGACCATATCTCTTTCGGCTTCGCACTCCTGATCGAAACGGGTTCCTCCCCCTCAGGGCCTGCCTCCAGGGACCTTTTGGCAATCGCTTCTATCACCCCAAATCCCTTGGAAACCCGGGCAAAAGCCGTGTGTTCAGCCTCCAGGGAAGGGGCATCGGCCAGCAGAACAAAGAACCGGCAGCAGGCACTGTCAGGGGATTCGCCCAAGCAGGCTCCCACCACCCCTTTTTTCATTTGCAGCTGTTGAAGTCCTTTTTCACCCGCCTCGGAACGCAACCAGTAACCCAAATTGCCACCCCCCGTGTTCCCCAACCCTGCCGGGCATCCGGCCTCCAGGCTGGAGACAGTCAATTCCGGTGCCCCGGCCACTTCCTCCTGACGGATCCTGTCAAACCGCATGCCGTCGAAATAACCCGCCTGGGTGAGTGCCAGAAAATTCCGGCAATGGTTCGGGGCCACTTGCGGTTGGAGGGTGATTTCCACCTCTCCCAGATCCGTCTCCAGCACGACCACCGGTTCGATGGGGTAACCGTATTGATCGAGGAAACCGATCCCCTGCCAAAGGTCGCGGACCGCCTCCAGAATCTGGTGCGAGGGCTTGCCCGTGAAAGTCTTGTCCAGAGGTTTTTCAGCCCCTGTAGGTGGCTGATCCGCCGTGAGCACGGCTTGCGCGTAAGGCTGCCGCAATCTGACCGGGTCCACGGCTTTTTCTGCAGGGGCCGGATGGTTGAAGCTCCCACACCCGCCAACCATCAGGCACAACAACAGACAGGAACATAGTCTGAAGGGTGAAGCATCAACCATTGGAAGACCGCTTCATCGAGTGGGAGTGAGGGACAAGGAGCCGCCACCCTGAGTTCCCAGGGGGACAGCCCCATAACCTGCCGGAATAACCCCCGTGGACGGAGCGCTGATGGGCGCAACACCTGCCACTGGCTGCAATTGTTTGTCCATCTCCTGCAAGGCCAGGCGCATGGCACCCACATCAGTGTTGGAGCGCACATCAAAATTTCGCCGAGCCTGCGGGTTGGCCGTGTCGGGTACCGTGACCAGGCAACGCCAGTTGTTCTCGCTGGTCATCTCCAGGCGCTGGTAAACCACCCGACGGCGTGTGAATTCGTTTTGCAACTGACGATATTCATCCCCACCCACGCTCAGGGAAGTGGGTTGCAGGGTGCCTGCCTGATTGGGAACCGGGGAGAAACCGCTGGTTCCAGTCTGATCCATGCGAATGGGTGGCGCGGTGGCCGGTTGAGCCCCGGTATTGGGGCTAATCGGGTAGGAATTCCCGGCACCGGAGGTGAGCGCCGCGGGGCTGGCGGAACCGGAAGGACTGGGAATGGCCGGTACCGGCTGTGTCCCGGAAACATTAGGCGAATAGGGATTTGCAGTCGATGTCACGGGCCTAGGCGGGGAAGCGGACGTACTCAAACCCAACAAAGGATCGCGGTCTGTGGCCGCAGCGCCGGCCGTGGCTCCAGTGAAGAGGCCTGCAGTACCTGCGGCCGTCGGCGCGGCAGCGGTGCCTGTCGCCGTGGGCCCGGGGCTACTGTTGAACGGGAAACTGATGGGTGAGGCGGTACCGGTACCACCAGCATTCTTGCAACCGGCCAAACCCATCCAAACTGGCAAACCCAAGCCCGCAAGCATGCACCATGTGGGCAGAATACGGGCTTTTTCAAGGTGAAACGGGCTTTTTGCGCCCATGACTTCACTCCCCTCAGGCCAAAAACCCGAATCCCTTTTCCCAAGGACTCCCGCCGGGTGGCTTGACTGTGCCTGCCTAGCCTCTAGACCAAGCTTTCCCCGAGGAAATCGAATAATCCAAGCCCAAGGCAGGGCTGATACTCATCCAATGGATCTCTTGCAATGGCAACCTTTCGTATCGCAGTGATTGGTGGAGATGGCATCGGGCCAGAGGTAATTGACGAAGCCGTACGGGTTCTGGAGAAAGCGGCCCGGTTGGACCATGCCACCCTGGACTGGAATCACCTTGGCTGGAGTTCCAAACGCTATCTCCAGACAGGCGAAATGGTTCCGGCCGATGGCTGGGATACCTTGGCGAAACATGATGCCATCTTGTTTGGTGCGGTCGGATTGCCCGAAGTGTCGGACACCATCCCGGTTCACCAACTCCTGCTGCCCATGCGGCGGAAGTTTGACCAATACGTGAATATGCGTCCGGCTTACCTGTTTGAAGGGGTCCAATCTCCCCTACGAGATAAAAAGCCAGGCAGCATCGATATGCTTGTATATCGAGAGAATACTGAAGGTGAATATGCTCCCATTGGTGGACGGCTTTATCCAGGTACCCCGGATGACATTGCCATTCAGACCAATGTCTTCACAAGAAAAGGTTGCATGCGCATCATGCGTGCGGCCTTCCAAGCTGCGGCTGCCAGACCCCGCAAGAAACTCACCTCCATCACCAAATCCAACGCGCAAACCTTTGGCATGACACTGTGGGACGAGTGCTACCACGCCGTGAAAGCCGAGTTTCCACAAGTCAGTTCCTCTTCGTTGCTGGTGGATGCCGCCGCCATGGATTTTGTGCGAAGGCCTGAAAGCTTTGATGTGGTGGTGGCCAGTAACCTCTTCGGCGACATCCTCACCGACCTGTCAGCCCAGGTGACGGGAAGTGTGGGCCTGGCTTCCAGCGCCAACATCAATCCGGAACGCACCTTCCCCAGCATGTTTGAGCCTGTCCATGGCAGCGCGCCCGACATCGCCGGCAAGGGCATTGCCAACCCGTTGGCGGCCATCCTTTCCGGCGTGCTTTTGCTGCGGCACCTGCAGTTGGAAAAGGCTGCAACCGTGGTGCACGCGGCGGTGGTCCAGGTCCTCCGCGAAGCCAAGGTGCGCACCCCGGATTTGGGTGGAAAGGATACGACCAAAGCCATGGGCGAAGCAGTTCTTTCCCAGATATCCTAGTCGCTCCAGATATCCAAAACTGTTCTTAAAGTGCTGTGGAGCCCATGCTCCCGAAAGTGGTACAAACGTGCCTCATTCGGGAGCCTTGGTTTTGAAACGGATTGTCGGTCACTATCTGCCGGTTTCTCCTGCCCGCAGGTTGATTTGCGACCTGCTGCACTTTGCCGCCAAGGTTCCCACGGTACCGGTTCAACGGCAGATGCAACTGGGCGAGTTGGCCCAAGCCCGCGATCTGGTTCAGGATGATTGGCCCGCAGGCTCCCCCAAGCCACGTTGGCCGTCATTATTTTTGAAAGCATTTGCCCTGACCGCCCAAGAAATTCCGGTGCTGCGGCAGGCTTTGATCCGCTGGCCCTGGGAACGGATGTATCAGCATCCGCATTCCGTGGTGAGTGTGGCCGTCAGCAAACAGACCGTTTCGGATGGCCCGGATGAGGAAGTGCTGTTTGGGCATATCCACAATCCGGAAGATCTTGCACTGGAAGAGATTGAAACCCGGTTGCGCCAGTTCAAGGAACGCCCGGCCAAAGAGTTCGGTGTGATGCGGCGGGCCATGCGTATCGCGCGATTGCCTCGATTTCTTCGCCGGTTCCTGTGGTGGAGCGCCCTGGAATGGTCGGGCCCGATGCGGGCAAACCACTTGGGCACCTTCGGCCTGAGCGTCTACTCCGGGCTGGGTGCCGAAAGTCTGCACCCGTTGTCACCCCTCACCACCTGCCTGACCTTCGGCCCGGTCTCGGCCAAGGGGGAAGTGACCGCTCGCATCATTTACGACCACCGGGCGATGGATGGATCCCAGATCGCCCGCGCCCTGGCACGCATGGAGCAGTTATTGCAGGGGGCATTGCTGCAGGAGACGCGTGCGCTGGCCACGCGGAACCCGCAGTTCCCCCCGCGACAGACCGCCTGAAACGTACGGAATCGCCCATCCCGAGTTCAAGGAAGAGCATGGACAGCCTCGATAACCACTGGCTTCAACCTGAAACCGCCAAGGCCTTCAAGGACCAGCACAAGGCTGTGCCCTACCAGGAACTGCTGGAGGACACCATCGCGTGGTGCCGGCCCAAGGCGGGGGAGCGCTGGCTGGACCTTGGCTGCGGGGCGGGCCAACTGACCAAGGCCCTGTGGGCGGCAGCCGACGGGAAGCTGGCCGAAGTAGTCGGCAGCGATTGCAATCCCGCCAACGAGAACCTGTACCTGAAGCAGTCGATTCAACCGCCCTGTCCCCAGGGGACACGCCGATTCGTCCTGTGCAATTTCTCGTCCGGATTGAGCCAATTCCCTGATGGTTATTTCGACGGCATCGTCAGTGGCTTGGCCATCACCTACGCCGAGCACAAGGACCCGAAAACGGGCAAGTACACCGACCAGGCCTACCGCCATCTGATGCGTGAACTGAAGCGGGTGCTGAAACCAGGCGGCAGGGCCGTGGTTTCGGTCAATGTGCCCGAGCCCAACTTCGTGTCGATCATGGTGAAGTCGTTCGGCTCGGCCTTCCGCATCCGCTCGGCAGGCAAGGCCTTCATCAACGGGTTGCGCATGCTGTACACCGGCCGCTGGCTGCGCAAGCAGGCGCGAATCGGACGGTTCCACTATTACCCAGCCGAGGAGGTGGCCCGCCGGTTGGAAGATGCAGGTTTTCCGGCGGTGCGCCATCGGACCAGCTACGCTGATCAGGCGATCATCCTGCGTGCCGACATGGACCCGGCCAACAGCCTGGCTCCCAAAGCTGCCTGAAATTCGTTTTTACTTCTGTATCGGCGCGGAAGGAACGACGCCTTCCGCGCCGTTTTATTGCCGCCTCGTTCCCGCCAACAGGCAAACCATCAGGCCCGCCATTCCCGTCAGTACCAGGGATACCCCGTAACGGTCAGCCAGGGGGCCCGTGATGGCATTGCCCACCGGGGTGGCAAGGCTCATGCCCATCGTCCACAGGGCCATCACCCTTCCCCGCACGCTGTCAGCCGCGGCCATCTGCACCACCCCCTGGGCCGTGGGAATGAACAAGATCAGCCCCATACCCAGGAAGAATGCTCCAGCCATACCGCACCACCCAAACGGAGCATGGGCCAAAATCAGTTCGCCGAGGCAGGCGATCAAAATTCCCGCCCGCAGAAACAACCAGGGTGAGGTTGAGAATCCCCGGCGGGCCACCAGCAGGGAGGACAGGACTGCCCCCACACCCACCGAGCTGAGCAAGGTGCCATACCCCGCCTCTTGCCAGCCCAACCTCTGGACCGCCACCTGGGGCAACAATGAGAGTACGGGCCAGCCGGCCAGTGCCACCAAGGAAACCAACACCAGCAACCGCCCCACTGGCGGATGACTCCCCGCAAAGCGTATCCCTTCCCAAACCCCACCCCGCACTCCGGGACCTGCGCTTGTTTCGCCCTTCGCGCGCATGGCCCACAGACTGGCCAAAACAGCCGCGTAACTGAGAGAATTGATGGCGAAGCACCAGGCGGGCCCCACCAACGCCAGCAGCCCCGCCGCCAGGGCTGGGCCCAGGGCCCTGGCCAGATTGAATTGCATCGAATTCAAGGCCACCGCATTGGCCAAATCTTCCGGCCCGGTCAATTCCTTGATGAAGCTGAGCCGAGTGGGCAAGTCGATCGCCTGCAGTATTCCGGCAAACAGGCTCCAGAGAACCAGGCGCTCGGCAGTGGCCTCTCCGGCCCAGACCAGGATCGCCAGCGTGGCGGCCTGGAGCAGCATCCCGGTTTGGGCCAGTTG
>CAWUOE010000106.1:0-9552 GCA_963923355.1 uncultured Gemmataceae bacterium
TTCTCGGACCTTCGGCTTTGGGAGAGGTTCTTTTCAATACCATCCTGCTGGCTGGGCTGGTGGGTGGCATTTGGGTGATCAGGAACCTCTTGGTTCCCGGCCCGGAATGTCAAGGGGATTGGCGGGCACGGGTTCGTGGGGCCCTTCGGGGGAAACTCCCCATGGCGCCTTTTTTCCTCGCCGGCCTCCTGATCCACTGGACTCCCGCCTTCAGCGGCTGGCTGGGTCTTCAATCCAGGTGAGTGGAAAGGAATGGCATGAGTTCCGGCCGGCGATATTCAGTGGGGAAGGGGCGTCAGGCATACGCGGCCTTGGAGCTGGTCCTGGTGATGGGGCTGACTTTGGCGATTGCTTCCTCGCTGTGGTTGCTGGTGGGTCCGGCACTCGCTGCATTCCACCGTCTGGCTCGTGTCTTCGCAGGTTGGCCTTTTTAGGATGGATGAAAGGGACATTTTCAGTGGAGTGATGCGGTGCCCGGAATGCTGTCCGACATCATCTGGCCGCTGACGCTGTGGGGGCTCACTTCAGTTGCCCTAACCGCCATGGTGTGGCGTTGCCGCAACGTACGGATGAAGGCAAATGAAAGCTTGGTATCAGGCGAATCAGGGGCTTCCTACGCCCTCGGTTTTGTGATGATGGTGCCCCTTTTTTTGGTGCTTTCCCTGGTTTGGTTTGAAGCCGGTTACCTGTTGCTGGCCAAGGTGGCCTGCAATCAGGCCGCTTGCTCCGCAGCTCGTTCGGCTGCCGTTTGGCTGCCGATGAACCAGGGCGTTCATGGCGAAAGTCAGGTTCGCATGGCTGCCCGTTTGGCGTTGACCCCCTATGGCCGCATCTCTTCCGCCAATTTGCCACCCCAGCCTGCAGTTTGGTCTGCGTCGGAGGTGGCTGAACAGGCGGAAATGGCAGCCGAGGCATTCGGGGTGCTATCCGGTGCCGCGTCGGCAACAAATGAAATAGCCGCCAAATTCACGGATGTCGCTCATAGGACTGAGATCCAGGTCATCGCTGATTCTGTCTATGACCCCGCCCTGAATCCGGATGGGGACGTGGAGGTCAGCGTGACTTTCCATCCCCAGGTCCTTATTCCCGGCGTGGCAGCAATCGTCCAGCCAGGATGTATGGGGAAGGGTTACCACACGCTCCAAAGCCGTTGTACTCTCCCTGCTGAGTTCCCCCGCAATGCCCAACGGGCCATGTCCATCCAGTACCGGAGCCCCCAATGACTGGCACGGCACGGTTAGGATTTTTGACGTTTGGTCACCGCCTGCTCGGAAAGTGGGCGGGCGCGGCGGACAGGCTGCACGCCGGGCATGATGCCAACATGCCGCTAGCCACGATTTTCGTCCTGCTATTTTTGTTGGTGATGATCAGCTTGGTTGGCAATGTCGGTCGCACAGCCCGCCTGAAGTTGGAAGCCCAAAACGCCGCTGATGCGGTGGCCTACAGTGCCGCGGTGCCTTTGGCCCGTGGCATGAACGCATTGGGGCACGCTCAGCATTTGTCAGGCGAATTGGCGGCAATCGGCGCATTGCATGCCGCCTTGGATGGGGTTTATCCCGATGGTAGCCTCGACGACACGCCGCCGTTTGCATTCACCTTTTATCCACCGGGCCTGATCAATGCTTGGGGTGTTCATCAGGATAATTGGGAGCGGAAATTAACTCAAAATCCACCGCCTTCTCGCTATCTGGAGGCCAAGGATTGGTTTGGCAGTAATAACCTGGGCAACCTGATCAATTTCTCACTGAATCCAAAAAAAAGCGATTTCAGTGACGGGTTTTATGCCAAGTTTATCACCAAGGAGGAGGTTTATACCAAGCCGATTTACCAGAATTTTATGGGTGCCCCTACTGTGGTGGGCAAGATCGGCTACGAGGCGGCCCGCTTCGCCGGGGAACTGACCGGCGTGATGCCGGATCCGGAATCTGTCCTGGTGCTGGACAGAAACAATCGCCAGGATGCCAATGGAGTTTGGATTTATGATGACCTGCGCGGTGCGATTGGCGATTCATTTCGACGGCTGAAAGTAGTGGTCTTTCACACGTATGTGGCCCAGTTTTATGCGGGTTTGCTTTATGCAAAATCAACCTATGATGCCCCCAACAATTCCAAATTCTTCAGGGATATGACGGATGAATCAATTCAAATCGCCAACGCCGCATTGATCCTGCAAAAAAAAATAGTCCTCGAAACCAAGGCCCTTGATTCCCTGTTACAGGCAACTCGTGAAACCCAGGCAATGAATGCCGCCGTTTGGAACCAGTTGGCTGCCCTGAATGCCTACACGGCGCAGGTGGTGGCCGAGGCCCCGCAGTTGGCCCAGGCGGCCATGGATGGAGTGCGTGGTCGCTTCGAGGCGGAGTTGTATCCGACCAGCCCGGCTTTGCCGGTTGCTCGGGAAGCCACCTCGGTGGCTGCGATCGATAGCCACTGGGTGCGCGCCACCACACCTTGGGTTCAATACCACCGCCGTTCTTTGTTGCTCTGGGGGCAGGACACGGTGCTCCTGGGTCGTTTCAAGGATTACTACTGGCGACGCACCAAGGTCACCACCGAGGGCATCGCTCTTCGCATGAAAACTGCCAAGGGAACTAAGGTATCCTGGAATCCGTTTGTCATGGCGGATAACACCAACGCCTCAAACCATCGCTCGCAACCTTGGCGAACCAATTCAAGCGTGGCGGATCAGCGCTTTTGCGTGGTGGGTTTTGCCTGGCGCGACGATCGCTCCAGTTTCCTGCCCAGACTCCTGCAGGGGTCTGTGTCTACGGATGGCAAAGTGGGCGCCTATTCCCAGGCCATGACCTACGCCTCCAATCCCACGGTCACCGTTCCAGCGACCGGTTTTCAGGACAACGATGGCTGGGACACCCTGGTTTGGGCCAGTCAGGTGGTGGGCCATCCCGGCCCTGGATTCGATCTCAAGACCGGTCCTGACAAGGATACCCAACCGGATACGGTGGCTCAGCCTATCCCCAAGCCAGACTGGCAGGTTCGACTAGTGCCTGCCAGCCGGGCTGCCGAGGCGGCCGGTTTCCTCTCCGGGTTGCTGGGAGATTTTCCCGACAATCTGGCCAACCTGACAGGATTGCCCCCTTCATTTTTGGCGGGCCATTGAAATGACAACTTTGCACCAGAAACACCAAAGGCCACACCACCCGCGAAAGGCATCCGCCCCGCTCGAATTTGTGCTGGTGCTGCCGTTGCTGTTGATGACCGGCATGCTGTTGCTCTATGTGGCCCGTGTTTCCTTGGTGACGGTTTCCGATGCGGCTGCCGTCCGTCAGGCGGGATGGCGCGACCGGCTGTCAGCTCCCCAGCCGAATATGCTGCAAACAGGTGCCGATCCCATGCTCAGCAGTCTGGAAGGCAGCGTGGGCAGCAACCACCCCCGGTGGACTGGCATATCTGCCGCCTTACCAGAGCAGTTGTCGTCGGAATCATCCACAACTCTGGTTTCAGGCACATGGGGCGCCTCCAGCATCTCTGCATGGAATCCTGCCCCGGCTTACTGGGCACCCCACGGTTCTTTGGCGCTGCTGACCAAGACTATCACCCAAACGGATCTGAATTGGTTTGGGACGGCTAATACGTCCAAACTCAATCCGCAAACCGTGGGTGGATCGCTGGCGGTTCAAAAAGACCTCAACAGCCTCCAAATCATTTTGGGAAGTACCAAGGGCGGAAGTAATGTTGCGGGAGCAAAAAACCTGCTGGGAAACCTGGGTTTGGTGGTGGACGGTTTGTACTTGGCCACCTTGGGTCTGGAGCGGAAACCATGAAAGGTGCTCTGGTGGCTCCCTTTCCTTGGGGACGTTGGCTGGTGCTGGGCTTCTGCTCCTGTGCCTGGATCGGGGTGATTGTTGTTTTTTATGGGAGTGGCCGTGGGGGTATTTCTTTTCTGGCGGGCGGGACGCGACCTCCTGCAATGGGTGAAACCCAAAAAAAAGCAGAGCTGTGGACCGAGGCATTCATGGCGGGAGAGGATTCAGGTTGGGTGTGGATGCTTGCTGAACCGTCTGTGGGGTCAAAAGGGGGCGACGCCGAAAAGCCGCATGCATGGAAAGACCGTGTTCGCCCGGGTGCCCGGGAGGGGATTCCCTCCACATGGTTTGATCCCGATCCGGCGCTACTTCCTCTGAGGCGAAAAATGGATGCTGATGGCCGGGTCACCGCCGAGTTGTTTGCCTGCATGGATCATCCCACGCCGGAAGGCTGGATGAGGCATTTGACGGGCCCCGGCGGCGGTACAATTTCCGTGGATTCCACGGAAGAATGGCGGATGACCTGGCGCGGCAAACCGTTGCTCTGCCAATGGCGCCAGGCGGCCGGGGCGGGTTCAGAAAACAATCCAAGGCAGGTGCTGGGCTGGCTGCTGGTCAGGCCTGGCGCGGAAGAGAGAAACGGACCATGAGACCCAGTTCCTGGTGGATTCCCTTGTTGTTTGCCATTGCGGCCGCCGGGGTGAATTTCGCGGTGCTGCGCACTGTCAAGGATCCCATTCCCCTGATGGTGGCGAAGACCGATCTGAAGGCAGGACAGCCACTGCGGGAGGAGAACATGACGGTCTTGGCCGTCACCGCCCCACCTGAGGCCCTGCAGTCCATCTTGCATCAGGGCGACCTGGGGCGTGTGGTCCAAAAAACGCTGAATCGCGATCTGAAAGCCGGCGAACTGGTCCTTCTGCGGGATGTCCGCAGTTCTGTGGAGGACATCACCGCGCAACTGCAGCCAAACGAATCCACCCTCACCCTTTCGGTCCCGGCCCAGAGGGTCGCCAACGACCTCCGCCCCGGCGACTGGATCGTCTGCCTCTGCCCGGAGATGGCCCCCGGTGATAACGGGCGCATGACCGGTGCCATATTGCGCGTGGGGCCCTTCCGGGTGCTGGGTATCGACCTCCCATCCAGGGACCGTTTGGCGGCCCGGAAGTTGACCTTGGCTGTCCGCATGATGCCTCCCGGCCGGGAGGGAAAAGTGATGGTGGAACCTGCTGCCGCGACCATCATTTCCCTGCGCACCGGCAGGGGATCAGATGACCGGATCCAGAGCGTCGAGCGCTACAACCCCGACGAAAAGGGAATCGGTTTGCCCCCCGTTGTGTTGCAACCGAACGAATCGTCACCCAATAACGCCCCGGCCGTCAATGGGATCAACCCCCAGCCCAAGGGCCCTGCCGTGGCGCCGGTCCCGGGCCTTCCGCCTGGAAATCCGGCAACCTCGGCCAAGGACAAATAATCCGCGTGAGCACCCATGCGCATTGAGTATGTCAACAAACTGACAGGCAAGACCGGCTTCAAGCAATTGCCGCCGCGCCTCAACCCCGTTCGTATCGGCCACCATCCGGACAACCATCTGGTCCTGGAAAACCCCCAGATCGGTTTGGAGGCCGGTGTTTTTGACAACGATGTGGGCGGCGGAGAGGGTTGGCGTTTTTGGAACCGTTCCGGCAAGCCCATCCGTGTCGATGGCCAGGTGCTCACCCGTCGTGATGAGTACTTGCCGCTGAAAAGGCGACGCGTGCAGGTGGAATTGGGCCCCTACACGCTCACGGTCTCCCTGGAGGAATCTTCCGGGGATGAATCTACCACCCTCACCGCCATGGAGGAGCGCTCGGTCAATCTGGTGCGCAGCGTCCATCAGCAACTCCTCGATCTGCATGCCACCGACACCGGCGACAAAGCCGATTGGGTGAAGGATTCCTACGTCCATGGGTTGGAAACCGAGATCGAGGAGATTGCCGGCCAATCTGGCGAAATCCCGGACCCGGGCAAGGTCACGGCCATGGCTGATTTTCTGGCGGGGGTCGGGGTTCGTTCGGCGTTGCTGAACCGGCTGATCGCCAACTCCGGCCTGAGAGCCGAGAATTTCAAGGACCAAACCGAGGTCGAAACCTGGCGCCGACTGCGCACCAAGCAACCCGACATGGAGAAGGACCTGCACAACCTGGTGGTCAGGTTGGAGGCTGGCCTGGGGTTGGAGGGTTTGGATGACCTCACCGCCCAGATGGGGGTTGTCCGCACGGGGTTTTGGCGGTTGTGGCAGGAGCTGATGGCGGGCAAGTCGGCACCGGGTCCCCTGACCCGTCGCTACCTCGCGCTGCGCCGCCTCAAGGAGGAAATCAAGGACTTTTACTTTGGTTTCGGTCCCTTGGAGGAATTGCTCGACGATCCCACCATCAACGAGATCATGGTGGTCGATGCCAACACCATCTTTATTGAAAAGAACGGGGTGCTGGAGAATTCAGGTCGCCGCTTCCTGACCGATCCCCTGATCACCATCAACAAGATTGTCGCCAAGGCCAGACGTCAGATCTCCGAGGCGCAGCCCCTGGCGGACGCCCGCATGCCCGATGGCAGCCGCGTCAACGCGGTGATGCCCTCCTTGGCCTTGAAGGGACCCTGCCTTACCATCCGCCGTTTCCCCAGGCAGCGGATCACCATGCGCGACCTGGTGGACCGGTTCAAATCTCTCACACCCGCGGCGGACAGGTTTCTCGAGGCGGCGGTAATCAACCGCAGGAACATCATTGTTGCCGGGGGGACAGGCACCGGAAAAACCACCCTTCTCAACGCCCTGGCCGGATACATTCCGGACAAGGAACGCGTGGTCACCATTGAAGACACCGCGGAGCTCCAGATCCCCAAACCCCATGTGGTGATTCTGCAGGGGCGCAAGGCCAACACCGAGGGTGGCGGCGAGGTATCCATCCGTGAACTGGTGAAAAACTCCCTGCGCATGCGCCCCGACCGGATCGTCGTGGGTGAATGCCGTGGCGGGGAGGCTATCGACATGCTTCAGGCGATGAACACCGGTCACGATGGGTCCATGACCACCTTGCATGCGAACACGCCCGAGGGCGTGATCGAGCGGCTGGAGGTGCTGGTGCAGCAGAATGCCGATTCGGTCCTTCCGGTCGAGGCTATTCACAGGCAGATCGTCTCCGCGGTGGACCTGATCGTCCAGTTGGGGGTGGTGACCACCCGCGAGACCCGGGAAATCCCGCCGGCTCCCGGGGAATCCGAGCCACGCACGCTGGTCCAGATACGCAAACGCAAGGTCGTTAGGGAAATTGCCGAGGTGGTCGGCATCGATGAGGGAAAGGTGGTTGTCTCCTCCCTGTTCAAGAGGGAGGGGGAGGCCGGGGAAATGGAGCCGACTGGCAGCCTTCCCACCTTCCTGAACGCGCTGATTGAAATGGGACTGGTCAAGGATCCTGTCGCTTTGCTCGGCGGGGATGCGACACCATGAGCCCCGTCAGCCTGGCCGCCTGCTTTTTGACCGGAGCAACCACATTCGTCACGGTGCCCCTGGTTCTGGATTGGACAGACCGGTTCGATCAGCCCCTCCGCCGCGAATTGGAGGGGAAAATGGGTGCATTGGGGCTCGAAAGCGGTTACCTGACCGATTGGATTCGCACCTGGCGGGTTGCCACACTGGCGTTGTTGATTGTCCCTTCCCTCCTCGGAATGATTCCGGTCGGGATTTTCGCCGCGTTTGTAGCCAACCAGTTTTTCCCCAATTGGCTGCGCTCCAGGGTCAGGCGACACCAGGGCCTGCTCGAATCGCAGATTCCTTCAGCCACCCGGCAATTGGCCGGCCAGTTGCGCGCCGGAACCTCGTTGCCTGAGGCGATCGAGGAGGTGAGTCAGCGTTTGCCCGAGCCGCTGCGCTGGCATTTTCAGAAGGTGCGCCAGCGCATGGCGCAGGGGGCTGAAATACGTCTGGCCTTGGAGGACATGCGCGGCAACCTGAAAATGGAAAGCATGAGCCTGCTGGTCACCGTGCTCAAGGTGGCCCTGGAGCGTGGCGGCCCCCTGGCCGAGGTGCTCGAACGGATCACGCGAAGCCTCCAGGAACTGGAACGGGTCAGGCGCAAGCGCGAAGCGGATACTGCCGCCGGCAGAATGATGATCACCGTGCTCGGTTTTTTTCCGATCGGCTTCCTGCTGATGATGACCCTCTTCAACCGGGATATCGGTGGGGTGGTCTTTTTCACCCTGCCCGGGCAGATATTGCTGCTTGTCACCGCCTTGATCACCTACGTGAGCCTGATGTGGGCCTCGCGGATCATCGCCGGGCCGAATCCATGAGGGGGCCCCGGACACCATGAATCTACTGGCGTCAATCGATCAGCGCATGACGCTGATTTGCCTGGGTCTTTCCAGCTTCGCCGGCGTCCTTGCCGGGTGGTGGTGGATCACCGTGATGTATTGGCCCAGGAAGGATGAGGTTCTGCCGGGAATTGAGCTGAACCGGCGCAAGCGGGTGCGGGAGGCATCATCCCTGTTCAATACCCTCGAACCCGTGATCTTGCCCTTTGCCGACAAGCTGGAACACACGCCCGGTTCAACCGCCCAGACCATGTCCAAAATCCGCAAGACTCTGGACATCGTCGGTCTGGGATTCTGGTCTCCGGGGGAATGGTGGGCGGTCAAGTATGTCGAGGCTTTGTTCATGGGGCTGGGGGTGGGTTTGTTCCCGCTGATCCTCGGGGCCCCGGCGGTTTTGGGCTTGGTCCTCGGAGTCGCCGTTCTCTTCGGTTGGCCCCAGTTGGCCCTGGCATCCGAGGTGTCCAAGGCTGAAAAACACAAGCGGGATGTGGTCTACCAGTTGGTGTATGGCCTCGACCTCATGTCCCTGATGATGGAGGCCGGCGCCGGCACATTCCAGGAGTGCCTGCAAGCTGTGGCCATGGAAGTCCCAGATTCCGCGCTGGGTCAGGAATTCTCGCGGGTGGATGCGCGGATGGCCCAGGGATCTACCCAGCAGGAGGCCCTCAATGAGATGGATGAGCGGTTGCTCGATCCCGATGTCCAGGCGATGGTGCTTTCCGTCAACACATCCGAGGAAAAAGGCAGCAAGTTGAAGGACACGCTGGGTAACTTGACCGAACAGATGCGGCAGAGGCGTATCCAGTGGTTGGAGAAGGCGGCCGAGGAGGCCAAGGTGCATATCACGTGGCCGGCCATGTGCGTGATGTTCGCCTGCCTGATCCTGATTGCTGGTTCGGTGATACTGGTGCAGGTGGCACCCACCGGAAAGTTGCCCACCACCGCGGCGCCTTGAGGATGGGAAAAATCCGGGCCTGAAAGGATGACTCTTGCATGGCGGTGCGGATAGAAGTGGTGCAGGGCACTGACGCCGGCTGGAGCTATGTGGTCCAGGCGAGGGAGGTCCGCATCGGTCGCGGTGGCGGATCCCACATTCGCATGCGCGACCCGGGTTGGCCCGATGGCAATCTCCACTTGGTCAACAAGCAGGGTGGCTGGCTGGTGGTCAACCGCATGCCCACGGGTATCTTCCTGGATTCCCAAGTGCTGGAATCTGGACAGCAGGCCACCTGGTACGAGGGAGGCCTGCTTCAGCCCACGGCCAACACACTCCTCAGGCTGGTCTCGCACGAGGGGCTGGTCACGGGCAGCCAGCCCGTGGTCATTCTGCCTCCGGGAGCAGCCAAAAAGCCAACACAAATCTGGCAATACTTGTTCATAGCAGGGTGCGTCGCCGTGTCGGTTTTCCTGGTGATGCAGCCCAACCGGTCCACCTTTG
>CAWUOE010000107.1:0-9532 GCA_963923355.1 uncultured Gemmataceae bacterium
CATGGCTGTGGGGCAACAATGTCAACAAGCGTTACACCCTCACACGGGAGTTCACTCTGGCGCAGCCCCCAGCCACTGCCATTTGCCGGTTCACTTGCGACAACGAGGTCCGCTTACTGGTCAACGGGAAGGAGGTAGGCGCCAGCACGGAATGGCAATCTCCCATCACCCGGGACCTCACTCCGTATTTGAAGGCCGGCACCAACGTCCTAGGGGCCGAAGTCGCCAATGATGGCGGCAACGGAGCCGGCTTCGCATTCAAGGCCATCTTAAAATCGCCGGGTGGCGAAACCACCCAATTGGTTTCAGACGACAAATGGACAGCCCTGGAGGAAGGAGACAAAGGATCTGGCAAACAGCCGAAAATCATGGGCAAAATGGGCGATAACCCTTGGGGCAATGTTTTTTCCGGAACGGGGGGGGGTGGATCGAGTCAAGGATTTCAGGTTGCCGAAGGCTTTCAGATCGAAAGACTCTTCACTGTTCCCAAGGCGACTCACGGATCCTGGGTCTGCCTGACCACTGACGACAAGGGCAGGCTTATCGCAAGCGACCAGGATGGCAAAGGGCTGTTCCGAATCACCCCGGGGAAGCCTGGAACCAGCGAGCCAACAACCATCGAAAAGCTGAAAGTCAACATGACAGGGGCCCAAGGCCTGCTCCATGCGTTTGGCGCCCTGTATGTCTGCGCCAACGGGGGACCCGGCAGCGGGCTTTACAGACTTCGCGACACCGACGGGGATGACCAATACGACCAAGTCACCAAGTTGAAGGAACTGCAGGGGGGAGGGGAGCACGGGCCCCACGCCTTGCGCCTATCGCCTGATGGAAAAAAGATCATGGTTTCCTGCGGTAACCACACCCTTCCGCCGAAAGGATTCCAGAAAAGCCGGATTCCATCCAACTGGAACGAGGACCATCTTCTTCCCCGCCAATGGGACGCCAACGGGCACGCCCGTGGCATCCTGGCCCCGGGTGGCTACATCGCCAGCACGGACCCGGAAGGGAAAGAATGGGAGATTTTCACGATTGGCTACCGCAACCAATACGATTTCGCATTCAATCCCGAGGGAGAAATGTTTGTCTATGACGCGGACATGGAGTGGGACTTCGGCATGCCGTGGTACCGCCCCACCCGTGTGAACCATGCCACCAGCGGCAGCGAGCTGGGTTGGCGTAGCGGCACCGGCAAATGGCCGGCCTACTACGTGGACAGCCTGCCAGCCATGGTGGATATCGGGCCTGGCTCCCCGGTCGGTGTGGAGTTCGGAACTGGGGCGAAATTCCCCGCCAAGTACCAGAAGGCCCTCTACATTTGCGACTGGACCTTCGGCACGATGTACGCGATCCATATCCAGCCCAATGGCTCCACTTACTCCGCAATCCGCGAGGAGTTTGTCTCCCGCGCCCCACTGCCCCTCACCGATGTGGTGATCAACCGTGACGGGGCAATGTATTTCACGGTGGGTGGCAGAGGGACCCAATCAGAACTCTACCGGGTTACCTATACCGGCAAGGAATCCACCGAAGCCGCATCAGCGGATTCGACCACTGATTCCCACGCCAGCCTGCGCCAATTGCGCCGCAAACTGGAGGCATTTCACCACAAGGGAAGCGCCTCCGTGGATGACCTGCCATATATCCTGGAGCATTTGTCTCACCCGGACCGTTTCATCCGGTACGCCGCGAGGGTGGCGCTAGAAAACCAGCCAGCGGGATTGTGGCAGGACCAAGCCCTCGCCCAACCAAAAGCCGCTGCACTGATACAGGGCGTGGTGGCTGTCGCGCACCAGGGCAGCAAAGGCCTGTCCGGCAAGGCATTGCAGCGCCTTTTGAATATTGACTGGCAGTCGATGGACACCGCGACCCGCCTGGATTGGCTGCGCGCCATGCAGTTGGTCTTTATCCGGCTGGAGGCACCCGAAAAGGAAATTGCGGCGGCCGTTCTAACCAGGCTGGATCCTTTGTTCCCAAGCCCAGACAACATGAGCAACCGGGAACTGATCAACTTGCTGGTGTACCTGCAATCGCCCACGATCGCCGAAAAGGCGGCTAAGCTACTCAACGCCCCTTCAGGCAACATTGACCAGGAAGTGCAGGATTCGGTGCTTGCCCGCAACCGGGGGTATGGGGGCACCATCTCCCAGGTAATGGCCAACCGACCTGATGCCCAGAAGATTCACTACCTCTTCGCCCTGCGCAACTTGAAAGACCATTGGACATTAGATGCCCGCCGGGCTTACTTCACCGCACTCAACGAGGCAAGGGGCAAATCGGGGGGTGCCAGCTACCAAGGATTCTTGAACAACATTGAACGAGAGGCTTACGACAACGCCAAGGACACCGACCGGCTTGCCATCGAAGCGATGGGCCTTCGCAAACCCGCAAAGATCACCACCCTGCCCAAGGCCGCAGGTCCGGGCAAATCATGGACGGTGGAAGAGTTGGCTTCCCTCACCAAGAACGGGTTCTCGGGGCGTAATTTCGAGAATGGCAAGAAATCCTTCGCAGCGGCGCGTTGTGTGGTGTGCCACCGATTCAATGGTGAGGGTGGCGCAACTGGTCCGGATCTCAGCCAAGTTTCCGGGCGCTTCAGCGCCAAGGACCTGTGCGAGGCGATCATCGATCCCAACAAGGTGATCTCCGACCAGTACAAGGCCTCGATCATCGAAACCAATTCCGGCAAGATTCTGACCGGCAAGGTTGTCAGCGAGACAACAACAGCCTTGGTCTTGGTCACCGACCCTGAGGATTCCACCAAAGTGGTGGAAATCCGCAAATCCGATGTCGAATCGATCAAGCCCTCTCCGGTTTCCCTGATGCCCGCCAAGCTGGTGGATGGTCTGAACCAGAGCGAAGTGCTTGACCTTCTGGCTTA
Organism: uncultured Gemmataceae bacterium; assembly: GCA_963923355.1. Lineage (GTDB taxonomy): Bacteria > Planctomycetota > Planctomycetia > Gemmatales > Gemmataceae > UBA6894. Next base: position 2,879 of record CAWUOE010000107.1, read on the forward strand.
CATGCTCTCGAAGGGAGATGCCGGAAGCCCCTACTTCCGGAAATAAACCGAGAGGACTCGCCCATGGTCGCCGCCCTCGTCTGGCTGGCCCTGGCACAGCCGGGCCAGGGACTGACCATTGACTTCACCCAAAAAGCCCAGGCCCTGAAATGGCGTCCCGCCCACGATATTCAGGCCATCGAACCCACCGTTGGCGGGCTGTTAGTGCGGGTCCTTGGGGATGACCCATACCTGATTGGTCCCCGGATCACCCCGCCTGGGGGCAATCAACCGCTTTTGGGTACCATCCGTCTGAAATCCACCACCGGTGGAACCGGGCAAATTTTTTACTTCACCGACCTGAACGGAACCACGGAAAGAAACTCTGTGCGTTTTGAGGTTCCTGCGGGGGATTGGCATACTGCACGGGTACGCCTTCCGGCACTTCCCTGGGGAACCCGGTTTCGACTCGATCCGCCCGGCAACGGAGATTGCATATTCGCCTCCATCCATCTGGAGGCGCGCAAGGACCTCCAACTCCCCGTTTGGCCAGCACTACCGCTTGATGCTTCGCCCAGGGATTTAACCCATCAAATCGAAAATGGGGAAGCTGTTCTGCGCGTGGGCACAGGCTGGGACCATTGGCAATTGGAACTGGGGGGCCGGCTATTGGCCCGAGGGCACCGTGCCGGCCTGGTGGGGCACCAAATCATGGTCCAAGGTAAGCCAGAGGTGGAGTGGATGCCGCTATCTCCGGATTATTTTGCAAATCAAAAGGATCCGGAAGGCAACCTGACCACAAAAGGCACCTGGAAAGACAGGGATGGTTGTTTATGGACCTTGGAACGCACCTACAACCGCGCGAAGGAGGGATCGTTTCGATTCACCACTCGATTATCCGTGGACCAGCCTCGCAAGCTGGTATGGCTGCCCGCCTTGATGGTGGTGGCTGGCATTCGCACCACGGAGGGCAAACTGAACCCCGAGAAAACCCAAGCCCTATTGGCCGGAGTGGAGTACCTGGAAAACGAGCCCAGCAGTTCACAAGCGGATATCACCGGACCGGCGCATCAACGCAGGGTTCCCGACCCGGTGAAATGGACGATGCCGCTGATGGCGTGGCAACAGGGCAAGCAGTGGCTTTCGGTTTCCTGGAAAGAGAATCCGGCTTGGACACCGGTGTTCGACACACCAGACCGAACCCTGAAAACAGGGGGGCACTTGCTTGGAATGATCCTGCCTGGTTCGGACCCCGGCATTCGCGGTGATGGAGACCTGCTTCCCTTTGCAGGTATCCCAATTCCCGCCCACCAGAACATCCTTTTGGAAGCTACCCTTTCCGCAGGCACAGGGGAAAATCTGAGCGGCGCGATTCGCAACCACCTGAAACAACATCCCCTCCCCAAATTGGCAACCAAACCCAAGCTTGCGGAGTATGCCGAATTGGCAACCCTGGGTTGGCTGGATAGTGGCCTTTCAGGAGAAGCGGGTACTTTCCGGCATGCAGTCATGGGAAATCTGATGGGGCCCCAACCAGCCAGCGACGCGGCTTGGATGCTGGAGTGGCTCGCCAAGAAACAACCGGACCAAGAATTGGGCAAGCGTGCGTTGGATTACTCAGCGCAAGCTTGGTCCCGGGTCGACAGGGCCGGACGATATCACTCAATGGTTGGCCATTTGCGGGAACCAGTTGCCGTTTTTCTGGGTGACGAGGCTGACCTGAGATCTGGCATGGAACAAGCTTCCAGGCGATTCAACCAACTCCTGAGTCGTTTTGACCAAGATGGCGTGATCCGCTACCGGGGCAACCATCCTGCTGATTTGGCCCGAACCCAGGCCAACCATGAGGCCAATGGCCTTGCGGCCAGGGTGTTGGTGGATCTGTTGCATGCGGCAGCGGTCAGCGGCGAATCTTCGCTTGTTGAAAAGGCGCTCTCCAAGGTTGGTTCCCTGACCCGCTACCGGAATACAGTCCCGAGGGGGGCCCAGACCTGGGAGGTGCCGTTGCACACCCCCGATCTCCTGGCATCCGCCCATCTGGTGGAGGTATACCGTCTGGCACATGAATTGACAGGGGATCATAGGTATCTGGAACAGGCGATCGATTGGGCATGGACGGGAGTCCCGTTCATTTATCTGCGCGCTCCTACTGCTGGTCCGATTGGCGAATACTCTACCATCGCCGTTTTGGGGGCCACCCATTATGAGGCCCCCGTTTGGATCGGGCTCCCTGTGCAATGGTGCGGGCTGGTTTATGCGGATGCCATCGCTCGTCTGGCCCGGCATGATCCCACCGGGCCATGGAAACAGCTTGCCTCGGGTATCACCCTGACCGCCATGCAGCAGGTTTATCCGAAGGGAACCACTCGACAGGGGTTGCTGCCGGATTCATTTTCCTTGCGTTCGCAGATCCGCAACCCGGCGGATATCAACCCCGGTACCCTGCAACCATTGGCCATGCGCCTCTTGGCGAATGCGTGGACTTATGACACCGTTGGTATCCCCGGAACAAAAGGGCAGGCCTGGGTGGTCGGGCCTGGACAGTTTCAAGTCACAGGGAACTTGGAAAACAAACTGGAAGTAGCCTTTCTGCCCTGGAGAGAGGGCAAGCCTTCACAAGTTCTTTTTGGAGGGGATGGCTGGAGGCAGCTTAAAATCGAAAGTTCGGCCCCTTCCCCTTCACCTGCGGCCATTTCGGGGACGGAAAGTCAGGCCACCGCTGTGATGGAGCCAACCCGGTGGCGTATTAGCCGTTGACCATTGGACCTTAATCCAACGGCTATCCGATTGAACAGCCAGCTTGTTCCGCACCCGGTGCAGTTCAGGTCGATTGGAAACAATCCCGGCAACGTTTGGCAAAAAAACTGAACCACTTGAGTACAGGATTACACCATGTCCACGGAATCCATCAGCGCCTTTGGAAAAGCCCGCGCCACGATTCAGGGATCTCCCCTGTCGCCAGATGAACTGAACAAAATGCATGGATACTGGCGGGCTTGCAATTATCTGGCCCTTGGCATGACCTACCTGAAGGCCAACCCCCTGCTGCGTGAACCGCTCAAGCCGGAGCATGTGAAAGACAGGTTGTTGGGGCACTGGGGAGCCAGCCCAGGGCTGGCATTTGCCTACACCCATTTGAGCCGGGCCATTCGGGAGCATGACCTCAACGTCGTGTTCATGGCCGGCCCGGGCCATGGCGCTCCCGGTGTTTTGGCCCCCTGTTACCTGGAGGGATCCTACAGCGAGATTTATCCGGACTGTGCCGAAAACGAAGCCGGAATGCAGAGGTTTTTTAGGCAATTCTCCTTCCCTGGAGGAATAGGCAGCCACTGCACGCCCGAAACCCCGGGCAGCATTCACGAGGGGGGTGAATTGGGTTATGTACTTTCGCATGCCTGCGGGGCGATTTTTGACAATCCAGACCTGATAGTTGCCGCCATGGTGGGAGACGGGGAATCCGAAACAGGCCCCTTGGCCACCAGTTGGCACATCAACAAGTTCATCCATCCGGGGCGGGACGGTGCCGTGCTGCCCATCTTGCACCTGAATGGGTATAAAATAAACAACCCCACCATCTGGGCGCGGGTCCCGCACGACGAGATCGACGCGTTTTTTCGCGGAAACGGATGGATACCGTGCTTCGTTGAAGGGTCAGAACCAGAGTCCATGCATCAGGCCATGGCCGCCACAATCGACCGATGCATAAGTGACATCCGCAGAGCACAAGGGGAGGCCCGCCAAACAGGCGGCGTTTTCCGCCCCCGTTGGCCGATGATCATCCTCCGGACGCCCAAGGGATGGACCTGTCCACCCGAGGTTGGCGGGCACAAGCTGGAAGGGAGCTGGCGGGCCCACCAAGTTCCCTTGGCCAATGTGAAGCAGGACCCGCAACGTCTTAAACTGCTGGAAGACTGGATGCGGGACTATCGCCCCGAGGAGTTGTTCGACACAAACGGAACGCTGCGGCCCGAATACAAGTCGATCGCTCCCAAAGGTCAGAGGCGGATCGGTTCGAATCCGCATGCCAATGGTGGCCAACTGAAAAAAGCCTTGCACCTTCCCGATTTCCGCACCTACGGCTTCCAGCTTGAAAAAATGGGGACCTCCGAGGCAGAAAACTGCCGGCCTCTCGGCCATTTCCTGCGGGACGTGATGAAGGGCAACAGGAGCAATTTTCGGATATTTGGCCCCGACGAGAACACCTCGAACAAGCTGGACGCCATTTACGAAGTCTCGAAAAAACTGTGGCTGGAGGAGTATTTTCCCGAGGATTCCGACGGGGGAGAACTGTCACAGGATGGCCGTGTGATCGAAATGCTCAGTGAGCACACCCTTGAGGGAATGCTGGAAGGCTACCTGTTGACGGGCCGGCATGGATTCCTGAGCACTTACGAGGCCTTCGCCCATGTGATCGACTCGATGTTCAACCAGCATGCAAAATGGCTGACCATCTGCAACAACCTGCCTTGGCGTGTGAACATCGCCTCGCTGAACCTGCTGATCACCAGCACGGTCTGGCGCCAGGACCACAACGGCTTCACGCACCAGGATCCGGGGTTCCTGGATGTGGTGGTGAACAAAAGCGCGGCAGTCACCCGCATCTATCTGCCCCCGGATGTGAACACGCTGTTGTGTGTCGCCAACCATTGCCTCCGTACCGAAAACTACATCAATGTCATTGTTTCGGACAAACAGAACCACCTGCAGTATCTGACGATGGACGAAGCGATCATCCACTGCACCAAAGGTTTGGGCATTTGGCCCAAGGCCTGCACGGATGAGGGTGTGGAACCGGATGTCGTGATCGCCAGCGCTGGAGACATTCCCACCAAGGAAGCTTTGGCAGCAATCGACATGCTGCGGCAGGAATTCACCGATTTGAAGATCCGTTACATCAATGTGGTTGACCTGTTCAAGTTACAATGCAGTACCGAACACCCGCATGGCCTGACAGACCGGGATTTCGACAGCCTTTTCACCCTGGATAAACCTGTCATCTTCGCTTTCCACGGTTATCCCTGGCTGATCCACCGGTTGACTTACAAACGAAGCAACCACCGCAACCTTCATGTGCGGGGATACAAGGAAAAAGGCAACATCAACACTCCCCTGGAATTGGCCATCCAAAATGAGATTGACCGTTTCACCCTGGCTATCGATGTGATCAACAGGGTTCCGAAGCTGAAAGTCGCCGGGGCACACGCCAAGGAGAAATACCGGAACGAGCAGATTTCTTGCAGAAACCATGCCCACGAACACGGGGTCGACAAGCCCTCCGCGGCTAATTGGCGTTGGGCCCACTGAAAGTCAGCCGGATGCTTTTGATATAATTCCTGCCACTGTGGAACGTCAGAACGAAAGAGGCATGCCATGCTATCCCCCAAGCTGAAAAAGTATCCCTGGCAACAGATACCCCTTCTCAGCGCGGCTCTTCTCAGCGGCTGGATGTTTGCCTTGGCCGGATGCCAGAAAAGCCAGGATGAATCCCCCTCCGTAGCCAAAGCCAAAGTGGAATTTGCAAAACCCCTTACCAGGGAAATAGCCGACTCGATCGATTTCAACGGTCGCCTGGAGCCCTCACAAACTGTAGAAATTAGGCCCCAAGTTTCCGGGTATTTGGTGAAGGATGATTTCAACGAGGGCAGCGAGGTCAAAGCAGGCGCTGAACTGTTCAAAATCGATGACCGGCCGTTTCAGAGAGCATTGGAGGGCGCGCTTGCGCGAAAGGCTGCTGCGGAAGCGGCCCTGAAGCTGACGGATGCCGAACTTGCCCGCGCCCGTATTTTGCGGGTGCGTGACGCCATTAGTCCCGAAGAGGTGGATATCCGATCGGCCAACCAAGCAGTCTCCAAGGCAGACGTGCAGAAAGCCACGGCGGATGTGGCCAAGGCTCAGCTTGATCTGGAATTCACCAGCATCAAAGCTCCCATCGCGGGCAAGGTCAGCCGCAAGTTGGTCACCGTGGGTAATTTGGTTGGTCCCAGTCAGGTGGCCGAACCCCTCACCACGCTGGTTTCGCAGGATCCGCTCCAGCTTTACTTCTCAGTGGATGAGCGGACTTTGCTGCGGTATCAGCGCCGCACCCAAAATCAAACCAGGTCCGCCCAGGAGAAGGATGAAGGTATGCCAATCGTCTTCCGGCTGGAGGAGGAGCGCGAGTTCCGGCACAAGGCGACCCTCAACTTCAACGACAATCGCATCGACTCGGCCACAGGCACGCTGCAACTGCGCGCGGATGTCTCCAATCCGGTGGTCAATGGTTCGAGGGTTTTCACGGCCGGCATGCGCGCCAGGGTCCGACTGGTGACGGATCGCCCCTACCAGGCAATGCTGGTCCGGGAGGAAGCGATCGTGACCGACCTGCGCCGCAAATTCCTGTGGGTGTTGCGCGACGGCAAAGCGGAACGGGTGGAGGTGGTATTGGGCAACCCGGCCGGAAACAACCTCCGGGATGTGTTGGAAGGCCTGCGGGCCGATGACCAGGTGGTGGTACGCGGGATCCAACGGCTGAGGCCGGGAGCACCCGTGGAAGCATCCGAGATTTCCATGGACACGGCTCCCGCTGAACAGACCGGGAAGGCTGGAAAGCAGCCATGATTTCACGCTTCTTCATTGACCGCCCCGTTTTCGCCACCGTCCTATCGGTGGTCGTGATGCTGGTTGGCGGCGTGGCCT
>CAWUOE010000108.1:0-9470 GCA_963923355.1 uncultured Gemmataceae bacterium
TGGCCTTCAAGGACCGGGTGCTCACCATCGTGGTGTCCGATCCGGCCAACGCCTCGGCTGCCGATGACCTGCGCAACCTGCTTTCGCTGAACGAGGTCCAGGTCCAGCTCGCCTCGCCCGAGGCGATGGCGGAGGCCCTTGGCAAGGCCTACAACACGACCAAGGAAGAAAGCGTCATCGATGTCATCAAGGAGCTGGAAACCTCCGGCCAGTGGCAGGGTGGCGGGCGCGAGGCCAGCATCGACCTCGAAAGCGCCCTGGAAATGGCCGACAGCGCCCCGGTGCGCAAGCTGATCAACATGATCTTCCTGATGGGGATCCGCGACCGCGCCTCGGACATCCACTTCGAGCCGTTCGAGGAAGAGTACCGCGTGCGCATGAAGGCGGACGGGGTGCTTTATGAGCTGGTCCCCCCGCCGCGCCAGTACGCCACCGCCATCTCCAGCCGTATCAAGGTCATGTCGAACCTCGACATCACCGAGCGCCGCCTGCCCCAGGACGGCCGTATCGAGCTGAACGTCGGTGGCAACCAGGTGGACATGCGCGTCTCGGTTCTGCCCACGATGTTCGGTGAAAGCATTGTCATCCGGATTCTGGACCGCACCTCGGTGAAGCTGGAACTGGACAAGATCGGCATGGCGCCCGAGATTCTCGAGCCGTTCAAGGAGGTCATCGAGAAGCCCAACGGCATCATCCTGGTGACCGGGCCCACCGGATCGGGCAAAACCACCACCCTCTATTCGGCGCTCAGCTACCTGAACAAGGTGGAGGACAAGATCATCACCACCGAGGACCCGGTGGAATATGAGATCGAGGGGCTGATCCAGTGCCCCATCAACCATGAGATCGGCCTGACCTTCGCCAGCGCGCTGCGCGCCATCCTGAGGCAGGATCCCGACCGGATTCTGGTGGGAGAGATCCGCGACCTGGAGACCGCCCAGATCGCGGTGCAGGCTTCCCTGACCGGACACACGGTTTTCAGCACGCTGCACACCAACGACGCGCCCAGCACCATCACCCGCATGCGCGACATGGGCCTGGAGCCGTTCCTCATCACCGCCACGGTGGAAGCCGTTCTGGCACAACGACTTGTGCGCACCATCTGCCAGAACTGCAGGGAGGAGTTCCGCCCCTCCGCCGAGATGCTGATCGAGCTCAACCTCACCCCCGAGATGGTGGAGGGCAAGCCGTTTTTCTTTGGCAAAGGTTGCGACAAGTGCAACAACACGGGCTACAAGGGGCGTATGGGTCTGCACGAGTTGATCATCGTCGATGACGACATCCGCGACGCCATCTCGGGCAGCCTGTCCACCGACGACCTGCGCGCGGTCTGTGAGAAAAAAGGCATGATTTCGCTGCGCGAATCGGGCATGCGGGCCATCCACAGGGGCAAGACCACCATCGACGAGGTGGTGCGGGAGACGGTGCTGGAGTCCAACTGACCGGGCGGGGGTCGAGACTGCGGAATGGCCGGCCCCCGGCCGGGAACCATTGCCCCGCTGGCCCCCAACAGGCTACAAGGCATAGACTTAGAGACGATCAGACGGGAGATTTCGGGCCATGCCAACCTACAAGTACGAGGCGATGAACACCTCGGGCGGCGAGGTCAAGGACTCCATCGAGGCGGCCTCGGAGGAGGAAGCCCAGCAGAAAATCCGTCAAATGGGCTACTTTGTCACCAAGCTGACCGAGGTGGCCCAGAAGAAGCAAAAGGGCAAGAAAGGCGCCAAGGCGGGTGCCAAGAAAAAGACCTTCACCCTGGGGGGCGTCTCCAGCAAGGCGCTGTGCACCTTCACCCGCCAGTTCTCCACGCTGCAGGACGCCGGTCTGCCGGTATTGCGCAGCCTGAAGATTCTGGAAGGCCAGATGAAGCCCGGCGCGCTGAAAAACGCGCTGATGGACGTGGTGGAAGATGTCGAATCCGGCACCACGCTCAGTGATGCCTTTGGCAAGCACCCCAAGGCCTTCGACCGCCTGTATGTGAACATGGTGAAGGCAGGCGAGGCCGGCGGCGCGCTGGAAGTCATTCTTCAGCGTTTGGCCGATTTCAAGGAAAAATCCCAGGGACTGCAGCGCCGCATCACGGGCGCCATGGTCTATCCCGTGGTGGTCATCACCGTGGCGGTGGCCATCCTCAGCTTCATCATGATCTACATCATCCCGAAGTTCGAGAAGATCTTCCGGGATTTCCAGATGCCGCTGCCGGAACTGACCAAGTTCCTGATGAACACCTCGGCCTGGTTCGCCAAGTACTGGCTGGTGTTGCCGCTCATCCCGCTGGGTATCTACCTCACGCTGAAGCTGATCCGGCTGAACCGCATCGGCAACTACATCCTGGACAGGATGTACCTGTGGATCCCCATCATCGGCCCGCTGATCGAGAAGACGGCCATCGCGCGCACCATGCGCACGCTGGGTACCCTAGTTAGTTCAGGCGTGCCCATTCTGGAAGCGTTGTCTATCGTGCGCGAGACCTGCACCAACGCGGTCTTCGAGCGCATGTACCAGCGCATTTACGAGTCGATCCGCGAAGGTGAAACCATCGCCCAACCGCTCCGCGAGAGCAAGATGGTGGACGACATGGTCACCAACATGATCGATGTGGGTGAGGAAACCGGCGACCTCGACAGCATGCTGTACAAGATCGCCGACATCTACGACGCCGAAGTGGATGTGATGGTGGAGGCCCTGCTGAGCCTGCTCGAGCCCATCATGATCGTGGTGCTGGGTGGCATCGTGGGTCTGATCGTCATCGCGTTGTTCATGCCGCTGCTCAGCCTGCTCGACAAGCTGTCCGGCTAGCGGATCATCCGGGGGAAAGCCGGCACCAGCCGGTGTGGATTGACAACAGGGTAGGGAAGGGGCCTGGCGTCAGCAGGCCGCGCGAAGGGGAGAACCAATCATGGCGCGCTTGCACAGCACAACCCGGCCAGCCGTCACCCGCGGCGGTTTCACGCTGATCGAGTTGCTGATCGTGATGGGGATTATTGCCATTCTGGCCACGTTGGTCACCTTGGGTGTCAGCAAGGCGATGAGCTACGCCAAACAGGTGGCGACCAAAACCGAAATGGGCCAGATTGAACAGGCTTTGGGAGTTGCGGCGATAGAGATGGGGAGGGTGCCATTCATTCCCAGTTACCTCGTCCTTCTTCCTACTCCTGCCGCTTACGATTCCTACGCCGGGCCTGACAAAGCCTTTGCCGACATGTCCCGCAGGATCCTTGTCCAAATGTTTCCCAAATGGGGTGCTGGGATAAAGCCCGCAACTTGGGGGTCGGCCAAGCTCGGCGCCGACCAAGCGTTCATTTTTTTATTGCGCGGAAAAGACGGGAACGGTTTTTCCGCATCCGATGGCGACCCGTGCGCTTCTGGCGGCAAACGATTTGGCCCTTATTACGAGTTCAAAGCCGACCGGCTGAACATGGCGCCCAACGGATTTGCCCAATATCGGGATTACTGGGACAATCCAGGAAAACACCTGGTGGTTTACAGCCAGATGATGATTGGCCAATCGGTCTCACCCGCCGGAGAGGTTCCTGCAGGAAGCCCCGGTCGTCAGTTCCAAGCTGCAAACAAGTACTTCATGCCCAAAGGTTATCAAATCCTTTCCGCTGGAAAGGATGGGAAATGGGGTGCTTATCCCGCCATCTTCACCGGCAACCTTCCGGGCGACGGCGAGGATGACCAATCCAACTTTGCCGATGAACCTCACGGCAAACCGGTTGCGGATTGAGGTGATCCATGATCCATGTCACTGAGAATCGCATCAGGCGCAGCGCTTTTAGCCTGACTGAGTTGCTGGTGGTGGTGACCTTGATTGTCATCTTGGGTGGTCTTGTTGCCGGAGTGGTGGTGAAGGCCATTGATGCCTCCCGAACATCCACGAGCCTTACCACCATGGAGGTCATTCAATCCGGTCTCTCCAAGCAACTTCAGCAGGTGATTGACGGGGCCAAGAAAGGCGGGAAAAGTCCCGAGGAGATTTACTCCATCGTTCGACAGGCATTTCCGATGAACCTCAATGAGGCAAAAGTTGGCGTGCCAAACCTGACCTCCGCCTACCCTCCCTACCAGAAATCGATCGGCCCGTCCCACCAGGCATTAGACGGCCAGGCACAAAAAAGCGCATTGCTGCGACTGGTATTGGAAAAGGGGCCTTTTTCGAAAGTGGAGACAGACCAGTTGCCCAAGGGCGCCTTAGGGCAGGTCAGCGGCGTGGACCTCATTCGGGATGCCTGGGGTGACCCCATCGGACTGGATGTTCAATATTCAGGCACCAACGCCACTAACATGAAACCCAAATTTATCCTTTCCAGTCCCAATACTGCCAAGGGCGGAAACTGATTTCCCGGGGAAGGAGGTTGCCCATGCGTGGGAAAAAGTCAAAGCGTGGGGCCTTTACCTTGGTGGAACTCCTGGTTGCAGCGGGCATCATTGCCATGCTGCTCGGGTTGGTGGCCATCAGTTACCCCAGCATCAACGAGCGCGAACAACTAACCCGGGCGGTAGACAAATTGCGAACCGGCTTCCTGACGGCCAGGCTTTGGGCCCGGAGGGATCAGGTTGCCACCGGGGTGCGCTGGAATACGGATGCGACAGCCAATTCTGGTGGTGCTACCGGCCTCTATTTCATCCAACAGCCTTTGGAAAACTACGATGGCAACTTGGAGCCGATTGATCCGGCCACTTTCACCATGGTTTCCCCTTCCAACAGGAAAGTAGTGAAAGTGAAGATTACCAGGCCTTCGATTCCAACTTCCGGCACACGGCCAGACCCTTTCACCAGAATCAAAGTTCCAGGCGCGAATGGCTGGTCGTCCGGAGATTACTTGGTAGTTGAATCGGATGTACCCCACAAAATAGTTGCAGCAAGCCCCTCCTCCCCCTGGCAAGGGACTATCACCTTGGCTTCTGACATCACCATCAACCCTGTTTTTGGCCACTTGTGCAGGGTTGTTCGTTCTCCTGAAGACATACCCCTTCAGGAAGAAACCCTTTTTGGTGACAACATAAAGATTATGGCACCTACCACTGAGCCGATCCTTTTCTTGCCAACTGGCCAGGTTTTCAACAGCCGTTCCAACCAGATCGTTTTCCAACTGGTCCAAACCAAACCGGATGGGACCACTGAAACAGCCGAAGTGACGTTGGACTGTCTATCAGGCACCACCAAGTACCAGAATCCTTAACCCTGAAACGGAGTGTGAAGACATGCTGAATTCCGCTCCGCGCAAGGGGCTCACTCTTCTGGAAGTCCTGATCACCATTTTTGTTATGGCCATCGGATTTCTTTCAGTTCTAACCTTGTTTCCCCTGGCGGCAAGGAAGTTGGCCCGAAGCATTGACAGCGACAGGGCCACTCTAATGGCCGGAAACGCAGCCGCATCCGCCACAATTCTAGGTTTCAAAGAGATGGCCCAAGTAGCTATCAACTCTGAATTGTTGCCTTTGCCTCCCCAAGATCCGCGGCGTCTGCAGCCCAGCACTGTGGCTCATTTGGACCCGGCAGGAGTTTTCTCCGGGGCGGGAACCTTTTCGGGCAGTTTTCTTCTTCCTTCGGGGATGACCCTTCTTCCGGCAAACTGGCGCGAATGGGTTGTCAGCCAAGATGAAATGCGTTTTGAGTCGAACGGCCTGCCCGAAGCTGGGTTTCGTAGGGGAGAAAGATATAGCGCCTCTTACCTGTTTCGCAGGCGCCAATTGAACGACCCAGACTCGCTTGAATGCTTGATTTTGGTTTTTACCGGCAGGCCGATCGAATTTGGGAATAATGCCTTTATTCCTTTGAATTTGGTCAATGATCCAACCAACCTTGCAGGAATCACAGTCACTGAACCTGGAACCAACAACACTCCGGGTCCTTCCGGGCCTGACCGGGTGTTGGGTCGGAGTTCCTGGATCATGGACCTTTCCCAAGAGGGGCCAAAGCCCAGGTGGAAAAAGTTTTACCAAGTTCAGTCAGCGGAATTAACCGGTGTCAACCAACTGGCGCTCACATTCGATCGAACCCCCGAAGCGCCTATCACCAGTGCGGTTTGGGTTGATTTCCTGTTCGATTGGTTTGACCGGGGGACACTGCCATGAGGTACTTAAACCCATTGGGGGTGCCCAAACGCTCTGGCTTTACCATCGTGGAACTGTTGGTGGCTTTGGCCCTGGTTTTATTCATTATGTCGATCATTTCCCAGGTGTTCGTGGACTCCAGCGAGGCATTCCGCAGCCAAAGAGCCAAGGCCGAGTTGTCCGAAAAGCTTCGTTTCCTAACCCAGACCCTGCGCGCAGATCTTCGTTCCAATCACTTTGAGGCTGGAAGAAAGCTTTCCGACAACGATTTTTGGGCTGATGGTCCTCCCCAACTGGGTTACTTCCGACTGGAGCAGACCAACCTCCCTTTTCCTGTAACCAATCTTTCAGGAAGTGAAACGCTCTACACATTCCCGAATCCGACAATCGCCCCCAACCAGAACCAAAGCCAAATGCTTGCCTTTACTTCCCTGTTGGGCGGTAAGGACCCGAGGGGATTCCATTCTGCCTCGATTCCAAGTCCGGCTTTTGACCCATTCAAACAATGGAAAATGATCAATCTGGCGCCCGGGGATACCCGTTACGAGGAATCCCTGGATACCTACCAAAGTCCCGATGCTGAGGTGGCATGGTTCCTTGGCCCGACTAGCGACTACCAGGAATTCCTTTTGCAGGATGAACCATCCAATCCGGATGGGACACCGCAGAGCGTGAAGCTATACAAGCTGTATCGCCGTGTCTGGCTCATGCTGCCCCAGGAATTGGGTGCCGCTGCCGACACCACCAGCCTCAACACCCTTGGGCCCGTTCTTGCGAATCGTGTCTCTGTGGTGCCCCAAAGTTTGCCGAACCTCAACCCTCCCATTCAGTTCAATGGGGACAATGCCCTACTAAAACCCAGCAATGATGTGCCAATGCGCCGGGCAATCGGTAATTTCTTTGCCCCTATGGGAGGCCAGGCTTCCGTTGGCAATTGGCGACAACCCTGTTTTGACATTACCCAAGGAAAAGATTCTTCCGCACTCATCGCTGACAATGTCCTGAGCTTCAGCGTGGAAGTTTGCCCCGAAGGAAGTACCCAATTTGTGCCACTCGCAAGTGCCTTGGGTACTCCCGGCCCCGCAGTTTTTGACACCTGGACCAACAGGGCACTGGATGCACCCCGTGGAATCACCACGGATTTCACGGGGTGGAATGTACCAAACAGCGCAGGGGTTATTCCAATGCCCTTGATTCAGGGTCAACTGGGAGAGTCTCCAACCCCCCGAAAATTGACCGCCATTCGCGTCACTATTCGCCTTTTCGACACGAATAATGCATTGAGCCCCAGCAAGACCACCTGGCAAGCCACCGTGGTTGAGCCGCTCTAACAGGCCCTCTCCCGTCGTGAACCCAACCGCCTAGACGAGGAATCCAGCCATGCGCGCGACATCGCCAGCAGCCGGCAAAAAAAGGCGGGGAGTGATCCTACTGGTCGTTTTGGCCATGATCACCCTGCTGACGATCCTCGGAATCACCTTTGTCCTTTATTCCGACGCCTCAGAAGCCACCGCCCGCATCAACATGGAGGGTGAAAAGACCTCTTTCCAGTTAAATCCGGCAGATTGGTCGGCCGGAGAGCTGATGCAAATGGCTTTCGGACAGTTGGTCTACGATGTGGAGGATGATGAGGCCGGACAACGCTCGGGCTTGCGTGGCCACAGCCTTTCACGAGACATGTACGGCTACCGTTATTCGGGAATTCCCTACACCTTGGGATCGCCCCCTCCGGCTGGAACCGGCCTTGGCCTGAATGATCGGCCATTCCGAGGGACAGGTCGCCTGGATGCCGACAAATACCAGTTGAACTTCACAACCTTCTACAAGAACCAGGGTGGTTCGCTGATTGTCGACAGCACCTCCGATCCCATCCGTGACCCGGAGCGCCTGGGAGCACGGATCGATCCCACGGCTCCCAATGCCTACGCGGGAGGCTTCAATCCGCCCTACACCTATGCCGACCTGAACCATGTTTTTCTGGCCAAGCTGGGGGCGGACGGCCAAGTGGATGAACCCAGCTTCGTTCGACGGGAAGCGATGGGCACAACAGACAGGACCGCCTTTCAGGCCCCTTTGGGCACTTTCAACGGTGCAAGTTGGGATTTTTCCGCCCAAGCCTGGACAGATCCCGCTGGCAAATACCGAATTGTCCGCCCTCGCCCGGCCGAGCATCCGCTTTTTCCGTCCCCTGCCGACGGCTGGGGTGATGTGCGCAATCTGCCGTGGGGAACGCACAACGATGCCGTTTGGCTGGATCTTGGCATTGAACCAAAAACGGCTCCCAACGGTAGAAAATACAAGCCCCTGTTTGCCTTCACGGTTTTGGATCTGGATGGCAGGGTGAATCTGAACGCGCATGGCAACATCCACGGCAGGGACCCATCCGGTAGCCCCACCCAGTTGCATGCCAGCCGCGATGGTCTGGGGCCTTGGGAAGTCAACCTGGCTCGGGCGCTGGCCAATCCGGCCAATCCCAACGATACATCCTGGCGCAATGTTTTCATGGGAGCCAACGGCGTTTCCGGCCGCCACAAAGCTGATGGAACACTTTCCGGGATCTTCCTACCCCAATCCTTGTGGCAACTATCACCACAGCACACCCATGGGCCCCTGGATGGGAATGGTGGTGTGGATATCGCCGGGCCTGCCATGCCATTCCAGCAGTTGGGGCTACCAGGTTCTCCCTTGGGATCGGCCACCTCGCCCTTTGGCAGATTTATTGCCCAGATATACGGGGGTATGGGGCCGGCTGAGACTTTGCCCAACCATGAGGTCGCATTCCACCCGGGGATAAACCTGCAGGGGAACAAGCTGTTTGACCATAGCCACCTTGGGTTATTGATGGGGCGGTCGTTACGCAGTTCAACGGCATGGCAGAACAGCGAATTGGTCAAGCTGGGGCTTTTTGCAACGGATCCCTTTGCCTCCATCTCCAGCCGTGATCCCCGCTATGATCGCGTTTCCACGCTGAGTTGGGATCTGGACCGACCGGGCATGGTTCCCTACCTAAGCGACCGCAATTCACAAACACCCGTTTTGAACCCAATGACAGCTTGGTCCCCGGTGTTGCCTGGAGTTGGATACCCACAGTTCAACCCCCAGGTCGACTATCCTGGGCAAGTCGGCTTTGGTTTCCCGAACCTCCCCCCAAGCGCTCCTCAAGGAACCGCACTGGCACCCATCGGTCCGGCAAGCGAGTTTGATGCGTTCGCCCAGTCTACTTTATCTCTCGCCAAACGCCTAAATTTGCGACGGTACATGACTTCGTTCCCCCCGGTCGACCCATCCACCGGCTTATACTCCGACCCCTCCAATACCCAACAAGCACAAAGGGCTTGGGGCGAGCGTCAACAATTTGGCTTGGATATTTACAACCACCTGGTGATGGCAACCGGGGTGATGAAACC
>CAWUOE010000109.1:0-9464 GCA_963923355.1 uncultured Gemmataceae bacterium
TTATGCAGGCCTTGGGGGAGGGTGTTTTGAGCTGTGGATGACGGGTTTTAATGAAACCTTGGAAAAAGCCGGGAGTTTGGCTGGTTTGGCCGTGGTTCCGGGACAGGACAATCATCACAAAGGCTTTCTGGCATGGCTGTTGCAGTTGAGTACCCCGGTATCACAGTTTGACCCGGGAGGACTGCGTCCATGCGCACATGGTTAACGGCTGGTTTACTCGCCTTTCTGGTGGTGGCAGGCAGCCTGCCATCGGTTGGTTATGGGCAGGAAAAAAAGGAGGCCCCCGCTGCTGCGGCTTCCGCCTCATCCAGCGACACAGTCAGCAAGCTGACGACACAAATTGGTGACCTGGAAAAGGCACTGAAGACCCTTTCGGATGACACGACCGCCAAGAAGGGGGAACTGGACGCGGCGATCGCTGATGCCAAAGTCCGCGGAGACACCGCCTGGATGCTGGTCAGCAGCGCCTTGGTGCTGCTGATGGTGCCTGGATTAGCTCTTTTCTACGGTGGCATGGTGCGCCGAAAAAACGTGCTGGCCACCATGATGCAGAGCATGGCCTGCCTGGCGCTGGTGGGCCTGTACTGGCTGGCGATCGGCTACTCGCTGGCCTTTGGTGAATCGGTGGGAGGGTATGGCCTGATCGGGTGGAGCCCGGATCTGGTCTTCCTTCAGGGGATCGAGGCGGACCAATTGCTTCCGGGGCTGAACATCTCGGTGTACGCGCACGTGATGTTCCAGGGGATGTTCGCGATCATCACCCCCGCGCTGATTTCCGGCGCCCTGGCTGAGCGTATCCGCTTTTGGCCCTTCATGATTTTCAGCCTGTTGTGGATCACCTTTGTCTATTGCCCACTGGCTCACATGGTGTGGGCTTTCGACTGGTTCTATGCCGTGCCTGTGGACAAGGTGAAGGGACCCGGCGGCTCCGCGGTAGGTTTGCTGGGCCAGATGGGTGCGCTGGATTTTGCCGGCGGCACGGTGGTGCATATCGCCGCCGGAGCGGCTGCCCTGGCCTGCATCTTGGTTTTGCGCAAGCGATCGGGCTACCCTGAGCAGCCTGTCCAGCCCAACAGCCTGGTACTCACCCTGCTGGGTGCCGGCCTGCTCTGGTTTGGCTGGTTTGGCTTCAACGGCGGCAGCGCGGGTGCCTCGGGTACCCTGGCCACCTCGGCATTCGCGGCAACGCAGGCCGCAGCCGCGGCAGCCGGCCTGAGCTGGATGCTGGTTGAACTGTTGCACAAGGGGAAAGCCACGGCGTTGGGACTGGCTTCCGGCATTGTCGCGGGCCTGGTGGCTGTGACACCGGCAGCGGGTTACATCTATGTGTCGGGTGGAGTTGCCATCGGCATTTTGGCCGGTATCGTCTGCTACGGGGCGGTGGCCCTGAAGGGCACCCTGGGTTATGACGACAGCCTGGATGCCTTTGGCGTCCACGGTGTGGGCGGTTTCCTGGGGGCGGTGCTTACGGGCATCTTCTGCCATGGAGCTGTGAACTCGGCTGGTGCCTACGGCTACACAGGCTTCATGAACCTGGAAACCTCGATCGCAGCCCTGAAGGCCGAGACCAAGCTGGGCTCGGTGGATGAGATTTCCAAGAAGCTGCCGGCCCTGGAGGAGGCGGCTTCGAAGGCGACCGCCGCGCTGGACTCAGCCAAGGAGGCGATGTCCAAGGCAGAGAAGGACGAGGACAAGAAGAAGGCCGAGGGGCCCTTGGACAAGGCCTATCTGGAAAACAGCCAGGCGGGCGGGGCAGTGGAGAAAGCCAAGAAGCTGGAGAAGCTGCTCGTCAAGGAGGAGGAGCTGAAGAAGGGCGAGAAATCGCACTCGAGCCAGGTGGTGATTCAGTTCAAGGCGGCGGCCCTCTCGGGTATCTACGCCTTCGGGTTGAGCGCGGTGCTGGCGATTCTGGTGCATGCGATGACGGGGGCCAACTTCACGACCGACCTGCAGAGCGAGATGGAGGGCCTTGACGCCACCGAACACGGTGAAATCGGATTCGACTACGGACCGTCACTGCTGACTTCCGTGGATCGACCCGGACCGATGCCCCGCGCAGCCATCGCCCCGCCCTCGGGTGGCAAACGGTTTGTCCTGCTGGTGGAAGGCCCCTCGAAGGAGGCCCTGCTGAGCACCTGGAGCGGACTGTGCCAGGATGGGCCCGGGGCGCCTTCGGCTGACTTCCTGTCGATCTACCCCTACCTGAGCACGGTCTCGGACAACAAGTTCCGATTCTCGGGCGGTGACCAGACGCAGGTGAAGGACGCGTTGACGCGCCTGCTGCAAAAGTCATTCGGGCAGGGTGTGAAAGTCACCACGGAAGTCTGAGTGGTTTTTATCGCCCATCCTTCATGCGGTGGTCGGCGGCGAAGCGGCCCCCGGCCACCGCGAACAGAACAACCTCAACACATTCCAAGCACAAACAAGCGAACCTGGGGGACGACAAGAGATGAAGCTGATCACCGCCATCATCAAGCCCGAGCGCCTGGAGGCCGTTCAGATCTCGCTGGCGCAGATTGATGTCTACCTGATGACCGTATCGGAGGTCCGCGGTTGCGGCCGCCAGCGTGGACACACCGAGGTGTACCGTGGGTCTGAGGTGCAGCCCCGGCTGCTACCCAAGCTGAAAATCGAGATTGCCGTGAACGAGCCCTTCGTGGAAGCGACCATCGAGGCCCTGGTGCACGCCTCGCGCACCCCGCCGACCGGGAAGATCGGGGATGGCAAGATTTTCGTCCAGCCGCTCGAGGATTGCGTGCGCATCCGCACCGGTGAGCGTGGGTCGATCGCCATCGGTCCCTGAGAAGCGTCCCTCCGGTAACGCCCAAACCGGATCTTGGCCCCGGGGTATGAGATACCCCGGGGTTTTAACATTTGGATATCCCAAGGTTGGAATGAACCGGCCGCAACGCCTGTATCAATTGCGCCAGCCAGGTAAAAAAGTTTGAAAGAGGGGCAAAACAAGTAGACTTCTCTAACCTTGCCGGTTTGATAGTTATGGATAAATGGCGTGTTTGCGTCGCCTGAAAGTCACTTCCCGGCAAGTACCCTCCCATGAGTGAGCTGGATGAGGCGACGCGTGAATTCCTTGTGGAGGGGCAGGAAAGCCTAGCCCAGCTTGAAAAGCTATTCCTCGAGGTTGAGGCAGCCGAACCCACGCCGGAAAACCTGACAGCCGCCTTTCGCCTGTTGCACAGCCTGAAGGGTGCCGCGGGATTCCTTCACTTCCCGAATCTGGAACGATTGACCCACGCCGCCGAGACCCTTTTGTCCAAACTCCGTTCCGGGGAGTTGCCATTCAATCCGGCGATTGGCAACCTGCTGTTGCGGGTTGTGGACAGCCTGCGGGAAATATTCTCGAGCATTGCATCGGGCAAGGGGGACAATCCGGATTCGGTTGATTGCAAAAGCCTGGAAAACGACCTGGCGAAGCAGGATGCAACCGGAGCCGGGAGTTCTACCCCGGTGAAGGTTGCGGAGCGGCCAAGCACCCCACCGCCATCCCAGCCTTCCATCCAACAAACGATTCTTTCGCAGCAATCGATCCAGTCCACGGATTCGGTGGTTCTCGGGCGCGCGGGTTCCTCCAGAAACGACAAGGAAAACTCGGTCCGAATCGACCTTGATCTTGTTGACCGGCTGATGGCGCTGGCAGGGGAGATGGTCCTTGCCAGGAACCGCATCATCCAACAGGTGGGTCAGTTCAATCATCCGGCACTCTCAGCAGCCTCGAGGCAGCTCAATCAGGTGACCACCGAGCTGCAGGAAGCGGTCATGAAGATGCGGATGTACCCCATCTCGAACCTGTGGTCGCGTCTGCCCCGGGTTGTCCGTGACCTGGCCCAGCAGGTAGGCAAAAAATGCCGGCTTGAGATGGAGGGCGGGTCGACCGAACTGGACAAGAACTTGATCGAGGAAATCAAGGATCCCCTGACCCACCTCGTGCGCAATGCCGTAGACCATGGCATCGAGAGCCCGGGTGAAAGGCTGAAGGCGGGCAAAGCCACTGAAGGGAGGCTTGTCCTTCGAGCCCGTCATGAATCGGGCCAGGTGATCATCGAACTTCAGGACGACGGCAAGGGGATGAATCCCCAATCCATCCGGGCGAAGGCGGTTGAACGGGGTATCGCCACCAGGGAGGTGGTTGACAGGCAATCAGACCAGGAAGTGCTTTCCTATATTTTTCTGCCAGGTTTCTCCACGGCGACCGCGGTGACCCAGGTTTCCGGGCGCGGGATCGGGATGGATGTGGTGAAAACCAACATCGAGAACCTTGGCGGTTCCATCGACATTGACAGCGTTTTCGGGAGCGGGACAACAGTCAGGCTGCGTATTCCGCTGACCCTTGCGATTGTAAACGCACTGGTGGTGGTTTCGGGTGATAGCCACCTCGCGTTGCCCCAATCGGGGATAGTTGAATTGCTGCGGCTCCAAGGGGACAGGCTAAGGGCCCTGGTGGAAGAATCGGCTGGGGCCAGGATTTTGCGGTTCCGGGGCAGGTTGCTGCCATTGCTCGACCTTGCCGAGATTCTCGGTGAGAAAACCCGCAGAGAGAGCGACGATGGGGCCACCACCCTTTCCGTGGTGGTGCTCCGCGGTGAGGACCGCATCTTCGGGCTGGTGGTGGACCGGATTCTGGATGCGCAGGAGATCGTGGTCAAACCGCTGCCGGCCCCGCTGAGGCACCTAACTGTCTTTGGTGGGGCGACGCTGCTCGGTGACGGCCGGATAGCCTTGATCATGGACATATCGGGCCTTGCCAACGCGGGCGGTGTGGTGGCCAGCGGAGTTGCCTCCGGGGAGTTTCCAGAGGCGCACATGTCTGGGGAGCAAGTGCGTCCACTTCTGCTGGTGGAACTGGTCCCTGGACGCCGACACGGCTTTCTGCTTGAGCGGGTGGAGCGGTTGGAAGAATTTGAATCATCGAGGATTGAAGCGACCGCCCGTGGGCCATCCATCGCCTACCGGGGCGGCCTGTTGTCCCTGGTGGACATGCCGAGAATCTTTGGCGGGCAATCCCAGTTTGGTGAGAGGAAAGTCCAGCCGGTGGTTGTACACCGGGTCCAATCCGGATTGTGCGGCCTCATGGTGGATCAGATCCTGAACACCGTGGAGGAGCCCTGGACCCTGATTGACGGGGGTGCCTCACCCGGGGTTGCCGCCACCGCCCTGGTGCGGGGGCGAACCGTGGAAATAATCGACCCCGGCCACTGGTGCGAACGGGGGGTGGGCCATGGCTGAAACCACCATCCACCCAAAGAACGCTGATGACCAGGTATTGGGTGTTTGTGTTTTCCGGCTTGCGGGGCTGAGACTCGGCCTGGAAGTGAGAAGTGTCCAGGAAGTGCTGAAACCGCTGACGGTCACCAGGGTACCGCTGGCTCCGGAAACCATGCACGGTTTGGTGAACCTTCGGGGCCAGATTGTGCTGGCTTTCAACCTGCGCCAGAGGCTTGGCCTGGAAGAGACCGAAGCCGCGAACACGCTGCAGGTGGTTTGTTTGCACCAGGGTGAGCCGGTCAGTTTCTTCGTGGATGCGCTGGAGGAAGTGCAGGAAATCCAGGCCGGCATGTTGCGGCCGGTTCCCACGAACCTTCCACGGCGCCTGCGAGATTGCCTGCAGGGCGTGCTGGATGGCGAGGGCGGGCTGTTGCTGATACTGGACCCGGCGAAAGTACTGGGATGGGTGGCCGGGGACCCGGATCGAGTTGGGGCGAATCACTGACGTTTGGGAAACGGCGGGCCGAAAGGCCCCGGAAACAGGTGAACACCATGCAAGGCAACTTCTGGTTGGATTGGATCGCGGGCAGGCGGGTGGCCAGCAGGCTGGTTTGGATCGCCGTGAGCTTCCTGCTGCCACTGGCTGTCCTATTGTGGATCTATTGGAGTTCCGTAAGCGGACAAATAGATTTCGCGCGGAAAGAGTTGGGCGGGCTGGGGGCAAACCGGGTGCTTTTCGAGGCACTGCTGGCCTTTGAGCGGCACCAGACGCTGGTTGGACTGAAAGCGGAGCCTGGCGAAATTTCTACAGCGGCAAGCGCATTCGAGCGCTCCCTCGACCGGATCGACCGTTTGGCCGCGCAGTTCGGAAAGGCGATCCAATTCGACGAGGAGGGATTCAAAACCAGGAAAAGGGCGTGGGCCAAGCCCGAGGAATTGAGAAGCGCGTGGCGGTCCACGGATCCGCAGGTCCAGGGCAAGACCGGCAAGATCATCCTCGAGCAGATCGCCCATGTGGGGGACAGCTCCAACCTGGTCCTGGACCCGGACCTGGACAGCTTTTACCTGATGGATTGCTGCGTGGTCGCGCTACCCAACATCTGTGACAGGCTGGCCACGGTGGCCCGTTGGCTGGGACAGGGGGAGGCTCGAGGGGCCCTGGAGCTGGGAATCGCCAGCAGAAGGCTGCGCGAGGACGATCTGGCGCGATTCAGCAAAGATATTGAAACGGCCCTTGTCGAGGACTTCAATTTTTTCGGTCAAACCCTGGATTCGGACCGACTGACCCAGGCGGCGAATCTGGTACGGAGGGACTTGTCCGGATTGGCTGACCAGGCGGACAGCCTGGTGACCAAGACGGGCAAATGGGAGGCAGCGGCTGGATTGGGGAAGAAGGCGCTGGCAGCCTTTGAATCCTGCCAGGAAGCCTACATGCGCTGTGATGAAAACCTGGAAAAGGCCTTGGAGAACCGGATCAGGCTGTTCAGCCGGTCCCGACTCACCGGGGTCAGCCTGACCGGTGTGGCACTTGCCCTGGCGCTTGCCCTGGTCTTCTGGATCGGCCGGAGCCTGGTGGTGCCTATATCAGCAAGCCGACTGAGGCTGATGCAATTGGCACAGGGTGACCTGGCCCAAAAAGTGGAAGTGGTTGGAAGAGGCGAATTGGCGGACATGACCGCCGCCCTGGAAGGTGCGGTGGATGGGATGCGGCGGGCGATCTCCCCGATCCGCGAGGGGGCGGGCCAGCTTTCGGAATCAGTGAAACAGCAGGTGAATCTCCTGCAGAGCATGGCCAGCAACGCGGAGGAAACATCCGCCCAGGTGCAAGTGGTCTCCTCCGCCGCGGAGCAGGTGAGCGCGAATGTGCGCAGCGTGGCCGCGGCCGCCGAGGAAATGGAGGCGACCATCCGAGAGATAGCAGGGCAGGCCCACCAGGCGGCCCGTGTAGCAGGCGACGCGGTTGGCCTTGCTGAATCAACAGGGACCCTGGTGAACCGACTGGGGGAGAGCGGATCGATGATCGGCGGTGTGGTGAAGACCATCACCAGTATCGCCGAGCAGACCAATCTTCTGGCCCTGAATGCCACCATTGAGGCGGCCCGGGCAGGCGAGGTGGGCAAGGGTTTCGCAGTGGTGGCGAACGAGGTGAAGGAGTTGGCCAAGGAGACAGCGCGTGCCACCGAGGATATCGGTGGCAAGATCGGCGCGATTCAACAGGATACCCGGCTGGCGATTGACGCGATCCGGCAGATTCAGGCGATCATCACCCGGATCAACGAGATCCAGACTTCGATCGCGTCGGCTGTGGAGGAGCAGAGCGCCACCACCCGGGAAATCGGGCGGAATGTGACCGAGGCTGCCAAGGGAACCTCAGAAATTGCCGCGAGCATCACGGGAGTCGCTGATGCCGCTGGAAGCACCAGCCAGAGGGCGCAGGAGGCCAGCCTCGACACCGAATCGCTCCGCGAACTGAGCATCCGCCTGGAGGAACTGGTTCGCGGTTTCAGGACCTGATCCAAAGTAAGGCTGAAGTAAAAGCCGGGCAGTACCCAGCCTGCAGCAGGTACTTTTGCTTAACATGGAAGCATGGCGACGCAATCGATCTTCCTGGTAGAGGCCAGCACGCATACCAGGCGTGTCCTGTCCGGAAACATCGAAGCTCATCAGCCTGGCTGGCAGGTGGTGGCATTTCCGCTGGTGGCAAAAGTCCTGCGCGAGTGGGGCACCGCAAACCCGTCGCTGGTGTTGATCGATGCGGATGGTTTTTTCAGCGCAGCCGAAATCAATGAAGTGGCAGCCAAAGCCTCTTCCGGCACCGCGGGTGGCATTTATTTACTGAGCAGTTCCGAAAATGGACCCACCGCAGAGCTGAAAAGCCTGGCGCTGGGGTGGATTCCCAAGCCCCCAGCGGGAGCTGCCCCTGCCGAAGAGTGGAGCTCCATCCACCTTGTTGGTTTGATGGCCAGACGGCGCGAGTTGCCTTGCGCACCCAGTTTGACGACGGTGATCCCAGCATCCCCTCCATCTGCCAGCCCACTGGTTCTGGCTATCGGGGTAAGCACGGGCGGCCCTGCCGCCCTGGAAAAATTATTGCCAGAACTGCCGGCGAAATTTCCGGTTCCGGTGTTGATTGTGCAGCATATCCCCGAGGGTTTTTCCAACAATCTGGCGCGATCCCTTTCCGGCAAGTGCAAGCTACCTGTCCGGGAGGCGGCAGCAGGGGAGCCCGTGCTGCCCGGGACGATCTGGCTTGCTCCGGGCGACAGGCACATGGAGGTGGAGGGGAACTTGCACACGGTTCGGCTCAAGTTGCACCAGGGGGTGCCGGAGAATTTTTGCAGGCCCGCCGTGGACCCCCTTTTTCGGTCGGTTGCCAAGGTCTATGGTGGCCGGGCAATGGCTTTGGTTCTGACCGGGATGGGCCAAGACGGCCTTGAGGGGGCCAAGTTGGTACGGGGTGCCGGTGGAACGGTTTGGGCCCAGGATGAATCCACCTCGGTGGTGTGGGGCATGCCCGGTGCGGTGGTGAAGGGCGGGGTTGCCACCGGGGTATTTCCCATCGGGCAAATGGGGAGCCAAATATGCCGGGTTTTTTCGTGTATTTGACCTTGGGGGACCATTTCCGGGCCTGAGTGAAACCCGCAAGAATAGTCCGTGACATGGACGGTTCGGCTGCGGCAGGTTAGGCTGTAATTCAAGGGTTTTGGCGGTTTTCGGGAGGGATCCCATGAACATTCTGTGCGCCATGGCATTGGCGGGTTTGCTGGCCCGCCAGGAGGCCATTGAGCTGAAGTCGGTCCGGTTCACCGAGTTGTCGCGCGCGGTGCGGTCGCTGCAGGGCAAAGTGGTGATCGTGGATGTGTGGCACCGGACGTGAACGCCGTGCATCAAGGCCATGCCCCATCTGGTCGAGATGGCGGAGAAATGGCGTGACAAGGGCGTGGTGGTTCTAACCGTCCACGTGGAAACCAACCTGGATGTGGAGGAGGGCCGGGACAAGAGCGTGGAGAAAGCGCGCAAAATACTTGAACGACTGAAGGTGCGGGGGCCGAATTACCACCTGGCCGAGACCCAAGCCGTGTGGATGGACCGGCTGGAAATAGAAGGATACCCCGCCTTGTTCGTGTTCAACAAAGCCGGTCGCATTGCCAGGAAGTTCACCGACGAGGAGGAGGCCAAGACCGAGATGGCCACCCTCATCCCCAAGCTGGTGGAAGAAAAATAAGACGAGGTCAGAGCCAGTG
>CAWUOE010000110.1:0-9383 GCA_963923355.1 uncultured Gemmataceae bacterium
GGGTACTGCTGGGCGATCACCTTGTGCCCGTCCCAGTTGCCCACCCCTTCGCCCATCGCGTACGACCCGTTGAACAGTTGCACGAAACGCACACCCTTTTCCAAGAGCCGCCGCGCCAGGATGCAGTTCTTCGCGAAGCCTGACTGGTTGGGATCGGCCTGGTTGGCACCATAGGCCTCCAGCAGCCAGGCGGGCTCATTGGCCAGGTCGGCCACCTGCGCGGCCCGTGATTGCAGGCGGGCCGCCATCTCGTAGCTGGCAAGGCGCGCGGCCAGGTCGGTGTCCTCCCCCCGCCGCTCGAGGTGCCTGCGCATCAACAGCGTGGCGTAGTCGCGGCTGGCGGTATCGGTAGCCTCGCTCAGGCCGTCCGGCCGGGCCAGGTTGGGGATCGGCCGGTTGGCACCGAACGGAACCCCCTGGAACACCGCCGGCAAAAACGCGCTGTTCCAGTGGTTGGGCCCCACCTGCGGCAGCCCGCGCGGGTCAGGGATGGCGACAAAGGCGGGCAGGTCACGGTTCTCCGTGCCCAAAGCGTAACTCACCCAGGTGCCCATGCCGGGAAAACCATCCAGCGTGAAGCCCGTGCTCATCTGGTTCTCGCCCGGCCCATGCGTGTTGCTTTTGGCCGTCATCGAATGGACGAAGCAAAATTCGTCGGCCAGCGTGGCCAGATTGGGCAGCAGATCGCTGACCATCTTGCCCGACTGGCCCCGCGGCTTGAATGTCCACAACGGTTGGTGCAAATTCCCCTGCGCCCCTTGGAAGGTGACCAGCTTGTCGCCACCCGGAAGAGGCTGCCCGTGCCGTTTCACCAGCTCGGGCTTGTGGTCGAAGGTGTCAAGGTGGCTCAGCGCCCCCGAGCAGAAAATCACCAGCGCCTTGTTCGCCCGGGCCCTGAAATGCGGCAGGCGCGGCGCCAGCGGGTCACGCGGGTCCACCACCGGTCGGATCGGTGCGGATGTCGCCTTGGCTTCCTGCGCCAACAGCGACGCCAGCGCGATGCCACCCAGCCCCCACGCCGGGTCGGCCAGAAAGTCACGCCGATTGAGCAGCGGGTGGTTCATCGGCATCACTCTACCCAGATCCATTCGCTGGTGTTGAACAACGCCCGGCAAAATGCCTCCAGCCCCGCCGAACCGATCAGGTCTATCCCCGCCCCGCGCTCGGCAGCATCGGGTGCCCGTGAGTAAAACAGCGCGAATGCCCGGTTCACTTGCGCACCTGCGCCCGCCGGTGCATCGCGCCTCAATCGCTCAGCCAGAATTTTTGATTGGTCCAGCAGGAACCGGCTGTTGAGCAGGTTCAGCGCCTGCAGCGGCGTGATCGACCGCCCCCGCCGGGCGGTTACTTGCCCTGCATCCGGGCAATCGAATGCCCCAAACACCCCATCCAGTTGCATGCGCGGCTTGCTCTGGTAGATCATGCGCCGCCATTCGGCCGGGCCAAACGATTCCTTGGCCTTGTAAACCTTCACGTAGTTGGTGTTCGGCTCGAACAGGTCAAAGCCGGGCCCCCCCATCGCCAAATCCAGATTTCCCGAGATGGCCAAGATGCTGTCCCGCAGGGGTTCCGCCTCCAGCCGCTTCGGCGAAAAACGCCACAGCCAGCGGTTGCCAGCATCCTTGGCCATGCCTTCGGCCCTCGGTAGGCTGGCTTGGCAATAGGCCTCCGAAAGCACCATCTGGCGGTGCAGCTTTTTCAGGCTCCACCCCTGTCGGGCCAACTCCACCGCCAGCCAATCGAGCAGCTCCGGGTGGCTGGGCCTGCCCCCGTTGGCGCCAAAATCGCTCGGTGTGTTGACCAATCCCTCGCCAAAATGATGCTGCCACAATCGATTGACAATCACTCGGCGAGTCAGCGGATGAGCCGGGTCGGTGATCCACTCCGCCAGCTTGAGCCGCCGCTGGCCCTCAGGCAGGTTGGCCTCCAGCTTCAAAGGTGGACCAATGCCAACAATGCCGCCCGGCTGTACCTCCTCGCGTGGCTGCAGTGGATCACCCCGGTGGAAACGTTTTGTGGGCCCCGGTTGTGAAAGCCGGCCGATGTAAGCCGTTTTGCCCTGGCCCAAGCTGGCCACCTCGGCGCGCAGTTGGGCCAACTGCTTCTCCGCCGACTCCACGCGGGCTACCGCATCCGGCCCGATTCCCGCTCTCGGCAACCAGGGCGTGCCACCCGCCAGGACGGATGTTCCCACCCGATCCTGCGATCCGGCCGCAAACTGCCAGTGAACTCCATCCAACGAGGTTTCCAGCGTGTAGTCCGAGGCGACCCGATCGGCGTAGTTGGGCGGTGCCGTGCCCCGGTCCCGGCTCCAGACGATGCGATCGATCCGGGCGGGATCCTTCCATTCCAGCGTAACCACCCCCTTGCCCGGTCGGTTGGAAATCCAGCTTTTCGAATTGCCATAGACGCCGTCGTTGAGGTGCGACAACCGGTGGAAGGGGTTGTCTGGATAATCACCTGAAGAGGTCGCCTTTGCTCCCAGGGCTAGGTTGGTCTCCTTGTCTGGCCCGAAGATTTCCAGCTCATCAATGCATGGCTCGGATCCCCCGTTGGTGGCCCGGATGGTCATGCGCGCGAAACGTGCGGGGCGTGGGGCAAACCGTTCGATGTTGGCTAACCGGCTAACCGGGGCACGCCCGTGGGGCTGGCTTCCAGTGACCGTTTCAATCATCACCTGTTCAAACAGCAGGTCGCTGGCGGTGACCACCCCACCCGCTTCGCCTCGGGTCCAGCCGATCAGGCTCCCCGGCTGCAAATCCATCTCGCCCGCCAGCCGCCAACCGCTCCACAGCTTTTGGCCATTCCCGGCGGCCGAACCATCGCCGAATCGCCTCTGGTCCACAACCAGCAACTC
Source organism: uncultured Gemmataceae bacterium (assembly GCA_963923355.1). Taxonomy (GTDB): domain Bacteria; phylum Planctomycetota; class Planctomycetia; order Gemmatales; family Gemmataceae; genus UBA6894. The sequence continues at coordinate 2,858 of CAWUOE010000110.1, forward strand.
ACGCCGGTCCTCCTGCGTGGCCGGGTTGCCATCAGCATCCAGCACCAACCGGGCGTCCGCCGCATGGGTCTGCCAGCCGGTCCCCCAACTGGCCCACACACGCCACTTGCCACTCAATCCCGGCGCGTGCGACCAAACCAGCCCATCCCCCGGTTTCTCCCACCAGTAATACCCGCCTGAAACCGTGGGCCACCGGTTCCACGAGCCCGCATCACCCCGCTGGCCGCGGCCGCTACCCGTCTCCAGCTCAGCGCGCCCGGTTGGCTGGCGGACCGGCTGACCCGGCCCCGAAAGCACCAGGCGCCCCACGCTTGCAAGCGGCGTGTGAGCCGCAAGCTCTTTTTCCAGACGCTGGATCGACAGGTTCTTGTCAGCCAACAACGCGGCCTTTTCAGGGGCCAATGGCAACGGCCTGTTGCCATGCTCCACGCCGGCCAGGCAAGCAAGCATGGCGTGGTAATCCGTCTGGGTGATCGGGTCGAACTTGTGGGCATGACAGCGGGCACAGGCCACTGTCATGCCCAAGAACGCTGAACCCACCGTGCCGGTCATGTCCGCCAACTCGTCCGCCCGCTGTTGCGAGGTCAGGCCGATGTCCGGACTCTTCACCTCATCCCAGGGCCCACCTACCAGAAATCCGGTGGCCACCGGCTCTCCCATCTGGTCCCCAGCCAGTTGCAATTTCAGGAATTGGTCATAGGGCATATCCGCGTTCAACGCATGGATCACCCAGTCGCGGTAGGGCCAGGCGTTGGGCCGCGCGGTGTTGGTCTCAAAGCCGTTGCTCTCGGCAAACCGCACCACATCCAGCCAGTGGCGCGCCCAGCGTTCGCCGTGGCGGGGTGATGCCAGCAAACGGTCCACCAGTTTCTCATAGGCGTTCAGCCCGTCGTCGCTCTCGAATGCCGCCACCTCCTCGGGGGTGGGAGGCAATCCGACAAGATCAAGCGACACCCGCCGGATCAGCGTGCGCCTGTCCGCGCGAGGCGATGGGGTAAGCCCCTGCTTGCGCAATCCATCCAGCACAAAGCGATCAATCGCCGTGCGCGACCAGACCGGGTCATCCACGTAAGGCAAGCGGGGCTCACGGATTGGCTGGTAAGCCCAATGGTCGCTGGTGACCGTCTCCGTTTTGGTTGCCCAGGGTCGGCTCTCAAGCCACCCACTTATTTGACGGATCTCCTCCGCCGTGAGGGGCTGACCACTGGGCGGCATGCGGTCACTGTCGGTCGCCTTCACGCGGACCAACAGAGCGCTTTCGCCAGGCTTCTCGGTATTCCAGATCGCCCCGGAATCACCCCCCTTGGCGGTGAAGGCCAGGGTATCCAGCCTCAGTCCGCCCTTCTGTTTCGCTGGACCATGGCAGGAAACACACCGCTGGGCCAGCACCGGCGGCAATTCAGCCGCATCTGCTGTCCCCGCCCTTGCAAACAGGCAGGCCAAGGCGAAAACAAACAAAACCAAACGCATGGGGCTAGTTCCCAGTTCAAAAGGCGGGAACTTCATTGGAAACGATGGGCGCGATCAGGGCAAGAACGACCGGAATACCGGGATTCATTCCTCATTCGGAGGCTCGCCACCGGCCCGGGTGGCCAACGCCCGCAGAACTGCCAAAGTGGTCTTGTCCGTGAATGCCTGCAGGTGACCGTCGGCAAACACCATGTTCGTGCCTGCGGTATGCCAGGCGCCCAAACCATCCAGATTCTGTGGCCGGGATTCCAAGGACATGGTTGCGCTGCTCAGCGTGAAGGCGGCAGGGTGTCCCCGAAACGGCGTGGTCTGGGCGGGCATTTTTTTCGGATCTTCCACAGGGGCGGGGTGGTCCGGGTCCCTGGGCTCCTCCTCCATCGGCTTCGGGTGGTTGTGCTGCCCCGGCGGGCTCATTTTTGTTGGCTTGGCCACCACTCCGGGTAGCATGCCGTGCCACACCGTCATACCCACCCAACTGGCCCGTTCGCTCACCAGAAGCGTGTGGCTTTCACCATCCTCGATGTCGCGCTTTTTCACCCGGCTGTTGCGGAATAGCAGTCCGTTGCCAAGCTGGTCCACCGGGCTGGTACCACACAAACCCACATAGCTGGCTGGCGACATTTCATTCTGGCCGGGATAGGGTATGCCCATTTCCTCTGCCATCGGGTCGGGATTTTTATCGGCTACGGGCAGTTCGATCTCCCATGCGTCACCCACCGGGTCGGACGGGCATTGGAAGATGGGCAGCCGCTTCTTGCGCCAGGCCTCGTTTTTCGCATCCAGCGGACTGACGGAAAAGTCGATGGATTGGCGCAGGTTGTCCTGTTCCAACCAGGGCAGCACCTCGCTGGCCCACCCCCAGCCGGGCCCTGTCTCCACCCCGTTTTCCACTTTCGAGCGGAAACCGGCAGGCAAACCTCCGTTTGCATCGGCAAACTGCACAAGCGCCAGCGCCACGTTCCCCAATTTTGATTGGCAGGAAATCTGGTTCGCCCGCTCACGCACCTTCTGCACCGCTGGAAGAAGCAACCCCACCAAAACGGCGATGATGCCAACCACCACCAGCAATTCCACCAGGGTGAAGCCTCGGCATCGTTTCGGGCTGGCAAGCATGCGGAGGTACCCCGGAATAAGCAGGCGGCAAGAGGGTTCATGCTACCACCGCGCCGCTGTCACCATGGTCGTGCACCGCTTTTGTCATCGGGATTTAATGGATTTCTTTGTCCCCGGTGACCTTTGCCGCATCCGTCGTCGTATGATTCTCGTCGCAACCATGGGCTGACATCGGTTTACGGCCATTCTTTGCGCATGGTGGAAAGGGCAAGCATGTTTCCCAATGGACGCTGGCGGGGCTGGTGGGAGCAGGAACTCCACGGCAGGCAGTGGATGGACCCCCTGGAACTCCACTCCGAAGGGGCACGCATCTGGGGCAAGGGATACGACCTCGTCGGACCTTTCACCTTCAGCGGGTTCCGGGACGAAGACGGCGTTGTACGCCTGAACAAGCAGTACAAAGGTCAGCACGCCGTTGCCTACGTGGGCCGGGCAGAGGGGGAGGGAGCCATTGTCGGCCGTTGGAGCATCGCCAACCTCTGCTGGGGCCGGTTCGCCCTGATCCCGCTGGCCGAACTGGCCCGCGAGATGCCCATCGCCGAGATAGCCCTGCCGGTCCCTTCCCGTGAGAGGGCTATCCCCGTCGAAATCCCTGATCTGGTCGGGGTTTAGAAAACCTGTCACCCTCGCCTCTTCGGTCTGGTCTGCCTTTCGCCCAACCTGCCTCCCAATCTAGACTGGGGGTTCAGTCGCCTGTCCAAACGGGCTGACGATCCAACGGGAGGCGCTGGTGACGGAACCTGAGACGGCGGTGAACGGATTCCAGGTCATCCTGGCGCTGAAGGGCGCTGTGGCCGTCGCCTCGGTACTGCTGGCCCTGTCGCTGGTGGCCCTGCGTGCGGGCAAAGTCCGCCTCCACGGCCAGATCAACTTGGTCTTTTTCCTCGCGGTCATGGCCACCCTCGTGGGTTTCGAGGTGGTCCTGCGCATGGTGCAGCCCGGCATCTACGACTGGATCCGCCAGGACCCGCACCTGTTGAACCGCTTGCGCGTGCACCTATGTTTCGCCATCCCTTCGGCACTGCTGCTGCCTGTCATGCTCTACACCGGCTTCGGCAAGAAATCCGTCCACAGGAAGCTGGCCATCCTGTTCGGTATCCTGTGGACCGGCACCGCTATCACCGGCATCTTCGGGTTGCCACATGGCTGAAAACACCCCGGATGAACCCAACCCCGCCGAGGGTGCTCCCGAAGCCACAGGGGAAGGTGGCTTTGAATCCTGGGCACTGCCCGATGGTCTTGATAATCTCGATGCGCTCACTTCGATGGACTTGGCGCATTCCATCGCCGGTCTCCAGCCTATATCGGTTGAGGACGATCCCGCCAATGGGGTGGGGGATCCGGTCCAAGAGACGGAGCCCGAGTACGCCGCCTCCCGGGTGGAACCGGACCTCAACCATCCTGCCAACCAGACCAACCTGCCAGATTCGGAGGCCCCTCCCAGCCCCTTGGCGCTGGTGGAGGCGGTGCTGTTCCTGGGTGGCCCGCCCCGGTCAGAAGGGAGCCTGGCGGAGGCCTTGCCTGGCTTGAACCCCGCGGAGTTCACCCGCCATATTCAGCAACTGAACGAGCGATACCAGAAACAGAATCGCCCCTACCGCATCGTGCGCCAGGAGAAGGGTTGGCAGATGCTGCTGCGCCCTGCCCACCGCGCCGTGGCCGACAGACTCCGCGGCGAGGCCCCCACCCTGAAACTGGAAGGCCCATTGCTCGAAACTCTAGCCGTGGTGGCCTACCGCCAGCCCGTCAAGCGCGCTGATATCGATGCACTGCGAGGCGGTGACTCGTCCGGCCCCCTGCGCCACCTTGCCCGCCTCGGTCTCATCCGCGCCGAGGGCTCCCGCGAGGCAAACTACCGAACCACCCCGGCTTTCCTGAAGCTCTTCTCCATCGACCGCCTCGAGGATCTGCCACGGCCGGTTGACTTGGAAAAACAGTAAAAAATCCCTGCCTTTTTCTCGGCGTGCCCTTTCCAGACTTTTCCGTAAAGCTGGACAGGGTCCAACGCCATCTGTATTAATTCACTAATACAGTTGTCCAAGGTCTTCCTCTCTTACAAGGTCCCACGCGGTGCACATCCACATCAGCACCCGGGACGGGGTACCCATCTACCTGCAAATTGTCAGGCAAATCAAACACCAGGTCGCCTCGGGAATCCTGGCACCGGGCGCGGAACTCCCCTCCATTCGCGATCTTGCTGAAAAATTACTGGTTAATCCAAACACGGTCGCCCGCGCCTACCGCGAATTGGAAACGGCCGGGCTGGTGGAAAAACGGCGCACAGCCGGAACCTATGTCACCGAGGGCGCCTCACCTCTGGCTCGGCGCGAAAAGCTTCGTCTCCTTTCCGGGCGAATCGACAATCTGCTCGCCGAGGCCGCCCAAATGGTCGTTCCCCTCGAGGATCTGTTGGACTTGCTGCAACAGCGCGCCCGGCAGTTCGCCAAAAAACCACCACTCCATAATCCGGGGGACCACGCCTCATGAACCGGTCCATTATCGAGATCCACGAACTCAAACGGAGCTTTGGTAGAAAAATCGCACTCGACGGGGTTACACTCAACGTGCCCACCGGCGGGGTCTTTGGTCTACTCGGGGGAAACGGCGCGGGCAAAACCACCTTGCTGCGCCACATTCTGGGCCTTTTGGCCGCCCAATCGGGTTCTGTGCGGGTTTTCGGGCTCGATCCCGTGGCGGACCCCGTCAACACACTGGGTCGTATCGGCTACCTGTCCGAAAACCGCGACCTGCCCGACTGGATGCGGATTCATCAGCTCATCTCCTACTCCCGAGCTTTTTATCCAACTTGGGATCCTGATTACGCGGAATCTCTCAGGAGCCTGTTCGAACTCGATCCCAAGGCTTTCGTGCGCTCACTCTCCCGCGGTCAACGTGCTAGAGCCGGGTTGCTGGTGGCCCTCGCCCACCGGCCCGACCTTCTGATCCTGGATGAACCGTCCTCCGGGCTCGATCCGGTGGTCCGCCGCGACATCCTCGGCGCAATCATCCGCACAATCGCCGAGGAGGGACGCACCGTCCTGTTTTCCTCGCATTTGCTGGACGAGGTCGAGCGGGTTGCCGACCGGATCGCCATCCTGCATCAGGGCCGGATACAGCTCTGCGCGCCGGTGGATCAGGTCCTTTCCGGACACAGGCGTGTCCAACTCCGGCTCTCCTCGCCGGTTTCACACTTTCCCCCTGCGGGCATCTGGATCCATAGCGAGGGATCAGGCCACCTCTGGTCCCTGGTTGCCGAGGCTGGAATCGATGCGATTCGCGCGGATGTTTCCCGGCTTCAGGCCGAGATCCTGGCGGTGGATCCCATGAACCTGGATGATATTTTTGTCGCCCGAACCGCCGGAAAACCCCTCGCAGCCGGAGTGCGAACATGACACCGGCTCCAATCCATCCATACGGGTCGAAGGTTGCGGGCGCGCTGTTCGCAGATATGTTCCGCAGAAGCTGGATCATTCTCGCGCTCGGGTTCGTCGGGGCCCTGTCACTCCCGGTGTTCATCCTGGGGGCTCTCAAGGCAAAGGGTGCCCTCGTCACTGAAGACCCGGCGATGATCCTCATCCATTTCACCTTTGCCCAGATCATGGGAATGGGGTTCGGAGCTACCGTTCTCCATGCGGCCGGGGCCCCCTCCCGCTTGTTCACGCTACCCCTGTCCAATCCGGCCATCCTGTTCTTCCAAATGGTGCCCGCCACCCTGCTGGTGGTGGGGCAAACTATGGTTTCCATCTGGATCCAGAATGTCCTGTTCGGGCTTGATTGGCCGCTCCTGGGCAACGCTTTGGCCTTTGGGATGATTTTCGCCACCTTCCAGTCTTTCATGACGGTGTTCCAGAAATCCGTGCTGATGCTTCCGGTTCTGGGCAGCGCCCTGACATTGGAGAGTCTGTGGGTAAAAAGCCGCCATGGCCCGGTTTTCTCTCTGCCC
>CAWUOE010000111.1:0-9367 GCA_963923355.1 uncultured Gemmataceae bacterium
GTCAGATGTGTATAAGAGACAGCCCCACCCCAGCCACCTTGCATCTGGTTGGGAGCTACAGCGCCTTCGGGAAGCGCTCCCACCAAACCGGGGTTTTCCTGAACCTTGCGCTTGCGCTCGGCAACGCGGGTGGGGATCAAAGCCTCATCCACAGTCACAAGGCCGTCGGAGTTTTCATCCAGCTCGCGGAATTCACTGGCTGGCTTGCCACCTTTTTTCCATTCGTACAGGCCGACCTGCGCGTCCTTGTCGGTGTCAAGCTTGCCGAACCAATCGGGGAGTTCCTTGGGAAGGCTGCCAGCGCGGTAGACCGCCACCTTGCGCTCGCTTTCCGGCACGGGAATCACAAACCCACCCATGCCCCCGAAATTCCCGCTGGCGAACTGTTGCTTGGTGAATTCGGTGAACTCGGCCAGGTTCACCTTGCCGTCCTTGTCGGTGTCCACCATGGTGAGCGCGTCCTTCAGTGGACTTTGCAGCTCTCCATCATTGATGAAATTGTTCTTGTCGGTATCCAGCTCGGTGAAGCGGTTCTTGGCGAACTCCTCCGGATTGAACTGGGGGAAACCTCCGCCGGGGGGTGCGTTGAAGGTCATCACCTGCGGTTGGCCGCCCGGGCCGCCGGAGATGGCGATGGTTGCCCCCGGTGCGCCAGCCGGGGCCGCGCCTGGCGCCCCACCACCCGGAGGTCCTCCAAAACGCATGCCGCCGTTGGCCTGCATTTCGGCAAAGCGTTCCTTCATGAATCCTGCGAATTGCTCGCGGGTCACTTGACCGGAAGTGATGCCATTCTTCGCCGCCCAAGCGGCCAGCTTGGCCGAGGCCTCGGGGTCGCGCTGGGATTTGTACTCGCTGATGGTCAGGGTGGATTTGCCGTTGGCCACCCGATCAAACATCATGTTGGCGATGTTGGCGGGGTCGAATCCACCCGGTCCCCCCATGCCTGGACCGCCCATGCCGGGCCTTCCAAACCCGCCACCCGGTCCGCCACCAGGAAACCCGCCACCCGGTCCGCCACCAGGCCCCCCAGGTTGGAATTGCATTTGGAATTGGGCAATTCCCTGCGAACAGCAGGCAATCAGTGCGGCGAGGCCCAATGATCCGGTCAGCTTGCGCATGGTCACACCCCCGGCAGGCGTGGTGATTAAAGAATTATCATCAATATCGTTACAGTCGACTGGCTCTAGCAACTGTAACTATACCCCATATCGGTGCGCAATTCCACCTGCCGCTAAATGTCTTGGCGCGTTTCAATCGGAGGCACCGTCCTTTTTCCCGGGCCGTTGTAAATGGCGCGGGGGCGGATGGTGCGGGGATCCTCGAACTGTTCCAAATGGTGGGCGCTCCACCCCACCACCCGGGCCAGCACCATCGCCGGGCCGAACAAGCTCACATCCAGACCCAGTGCGTGGAAGAGCCTGCCGGTGGACCATTCGATACTGGGGTGAAGGCCTCGCTCCATATTGAGCAGGTCGCGCACCTGCCTCGATGCGGTGTTCCAGGCGGCCAGACCCGCAGCCTCGAGCATCGGTGCTACATGGGGTTCCAGCAGGGCCGAACGCGGATCGCCCTGGGGGTACATGGGGTGGCCAAAACCGGCAATCTGCCCCTCGGGAAGGGCATTTGCCGAGAATGGACCCGCTTCGGCCAGTCTCTCCACCAGGCGGACCACCTCCTCATCGGCCCCGCCATGGCGCTGTCCCTTGAGGGCGCAGATGGCTGCCACCACTGAAGAGTGGAGGTCGCTGCCGGTGGAGGCTACCACCCGCGAGGTGTAGGTGCTGGGGTTGAATTCATGCTCGGCAAAGAGGATCAGCGCCAGTTCTAATGCCCGGGCCTCCTCCGCCGAGGGTTCCTTGGCCCGGAGTTGGTACAGGAACTGGGCGGCATGGCCCAAGCCCTCCCGGGGTTCCACCGGTTGCAGGCCCTGCACGGCGCGGGCGCGCAGCGCGACAGCGGCTGGAATCTGGGCAAGCAGACGCTCAGCCTTCCGCAATTTGGCCTCGGGGCTGGTATCCGTGGCATCCTGGTCGAAATGGGCCAGCACGCTCACCGAGGTGCGAAGCGCATCCATGGGCGGTGTCCAGGCGGGCAGCGACGATAGAAGGTCCACCAGGGCCTCGGGCAGGTGGTGCGAGGCATTCAGTCGGTGGATGAACCTGGCTTTTTCCTTGGGCCCAGGCAGATCGCCACGCAGCAGCAGGTAGGCCACTTCCTCAAACGAGCAGGACTCGGCCAGTTCTGCCAGGGGGTAGCCGCGGTAGGTGATCTCATCCGCCAGTTGAGCGATGGCGGTGGTGCCGGCCGCCATGCCGGCGGGCCTTTCGGGTGCAGGATTCTTTTCCGCGTGCGCTGACATCGTTGCCACAAACCTTTCACTGAAAAAACCGGCCCATCCTGACCCGGTTTGGCGGCCCCTTGGTGCCGCACTAGCTGATTTCCGATCTCCTCGACCCATCAGACTTTTTATGGAGTCCGCGACCAATGGTCACCCGTGCTGGCCATGGCAAATCGGTGGATTGCTAAGGTGGTGGAGTATCCGAGTTGCGGTGGAGCTTCGGGATGGGAAAAAGATTTCGCCTGATCGGTTTGGTGGCAGGGGTGGCTTTGCTGCTGGGGGCCTTGGTGGTCTGGATTCGCCGGCCGCGGGAATTTGCCAACGAGGAATTGGTGCAACAGGCCGTGCGTGCAGGCGAGGCCACTTCCCTTGCAGAGGAATTGCCCGGCGCCTGGCCTCAATGGCGCGGGCCCCGCCGTGATGGCCAAATCGATGCTGCAAGTGCCCAGGGGCTCTTGGCCGGGAAGCCGGTTGCCCGGTGGGAGATTCCCTTGGGGGAAGGGTACTCCAGCCCGGTGGTGGTGGACGGCCGGGTGATCACATTCAGCCGGAATGGTGCTGAGGAGGAATTGCAGGCCCTCAATGCCCGTGACGGCACAAGGGTCTGGAGGCACGCATGGCCGACCAGCTATGCCAACGACTATGGGAATGGACCGCGAGCCACGCCCACGGTGGCGGATGGGATGGTGTTTGCCCTGGGGGCGGCCGGTCGGCTGGAAGCGGTGAGCTTGGCCGATGGCAAACCCGCGTGGCATGTCGACCTGGTGGGGGAGACTGCGGCAGGCCCGCCCCGTTGGGGCTTTTCAGGTTCACCGCTGGTCGTGGGGGATTTGGTGGTGGTGCAGGCCGGTCCTCCGTCCGGGGTGGTGGGTTTCCACCGTTTGACCGGGAAAGAGGTCTGGCGGGCCACTGCCGACCCGGCCGGCTACAGTTCGCCCCTGCTGGTTCGCTGCCGGGACGGGCTCCAGATGGTGTGCCTGACGGGCCAGAGGGCTTTGGGGATGGACCCCGGTACCGGCGAGGTGCTGTGGCAACAGGAGTGGCCCACGGAATTCGAGGTGAACGCCGCCACCCCGTTGGTTTGGACCGTTCCAGGTGAGCGCGGCGAAACCCTGTACGCCTTTGTCACCTCCGGTTATGGGAGGGGATGTTGCCTGCTCCGCGCCGACAAGGAGACCGGCGGCAAGTTTTGGCAATCCTCCGTGGTCTACCGCAACACTCGCCTGCGAAGCCATTTCGGCAGTCCGGTTCGCATGGGGGAGCTGATTTGCGGTTTTGATGAGCAGTTGGTCACCGCGCTGGATTGGCGCACCGGCGAGAAACGCTGGAGCAAACGCGGATTCAAGAAGGGCACCCTTCTCGGAGCCGGTGACCACCTGCTGCTGCTTGGGGAGGAGGGGGACTTGGCACTGGCCAGGCCCGTGGAAGACGACCTGCGGGAGGTGTGGCGGTTGAAGGTGTTTGGTGACCGGGGCCCCGCGGGCAAAAAGGCATGGACCATGCCGGTGGTGGCGGGGGAGATGGTACTGGTGCGTGATGAGGAAAAGTTGACCTGCCTGCGATTGGCGACTGCCAAGGACTGAAACATGACCAAGCCAGAGGGCCGGGGGGATGCCTGTTGGCTCCACCCGGCCCCTCTTGGTTTCACTGGCGGGTTACCACTTGAACTGGCCACCAAAGTTCAGGCCATAGGCCCAGAAGTTGCCGATATCCCAGGTGGGCAGCGGGGCAGCCGGGCCCACCAGTGCCGTGGAATTCGTGTTGGTGAATGCCGGTGACTGGCTGGGGTTGATCAGGGGGCTGATCTGCTCGGCAGAGCGCGCAGCCTGGCTCAGGTAAAAGGCGCTGAAGCCCATGAAAATGTTCAGGCGTGCTGTCACATCGTAGCCCAGGTTCATGCCCACTTCGGGCAGCACGGCGAAGTTGGCGTCGCGGTAGTTGCCCTCGTTGGTGGGTTGCGCCAGGTAGCCGCCCGGGTAACCCAAGGCGATGCCTGGAGAGCCGGAAAACTGGTTGCTGAGCCCCGTGCCGCTGATCTTGATGTCGCTGGCGGTGGCACCCAGCGCCACCTTGGTGTAGCCCTGCAAGGTCCAGCGGTCGAATTGCCCGGTGGCGCGCAGGCCCACCTGGCCGCCGTAAAAGTTGTTGTTGGTGCCGAAGTGGTCCGTGGTCATCAGGTAGATCGGCGAGGCGTTATCCCGGCTGTAGGTGTAGAGGTCGGTGTACTCGTTCAGGATCACCCAGCGGAAGCCTGCCAATCCATCGATTCGCCAGTTGCCTGCCTGACCCAACCGCGTGGGCAGGTTCGCCTCAAAGCTTTGCAGGTCGGTGGCGGTACCCAGGCTGGCGGTGCCGCCGAACGACCCTGGAACGGCCACTCCGGTGGAGTCGGCAACGCCGCCCAATTGCGCGTTGTTGAAGGCGATGCTGAGGGGTTGGCCACCGGGCAGCCCGCTGTTGGTGTAGGTCCGGCTGTTGGTGACCTGCTCGATGAACAGGTAGCTGACCTCGAAGCCCAAGCTCCTGTCGTCGCACAGCCAGCCTCCCAGGCTGATCCGCGCGCCCGACCCGGCGCCGAAGCCGATGTCGCCGCCCGCCAGAACTTGCGTTCCGGGGGCTCCCACCACGCCCGGCCGTCCGCTGGGGCCTGTCACCGTGGCGGGGCCTGTGGTCAGGACGGCCGGGGCGTTCATCCCGGAGGTCCACCACAGCAGATATTCCAGGCCCACGTAAAAGGTTGGATCCTTCAGGTCCGTGGAGCACTGGAGCGGGCCCGACATGGCTGGCTCGTACCCGGGGTTTGCCTCCAGATTCCAGATGGGGGACAGGCCTCCCTCCTGGGCCGAGAGGTTTTGAACCTTCCCTCCCAGGGCTCCCAGCGCCAGGGCCAGCCCACACCCCCACTGTGTGAATCGTGTGAAACGCATGGTGGTTCACCTCCAACAGGCACTGAGCCGACCCGACCGCCGGTAAGGCGGGGAACGGATCATTTGCATTGTTCCTGTTGTTCCGGATCGACCGGAGAAGGCCGTTGGGCCTTGCGAAGGTTTTTTATTTGACAAAGATCCGCTGGCAGGAATGAGGCTTGTGCCCGACCTGCCGGATGAGCCGGCCATGCCTCCTGTGCCTGCCTGGACGGTGGTGGCGGTCGCCCCGGGAGTGCCGACTGTTCCGGCTGTGCCGGTCAGGCAATCAGGGTTTCCACCAGGCGTCCAGTTTTTTCTCAAGTGCGCGGACTTGGTCAGGATGGGAGGAGGCCAGGTTCCGTTCTTCCAAGGCATCGGTTCCAACCCGGTAGAGTTCCAGGCCGTTGCCGCGCCCGGGTTTTTTTTCCGCCTTCACCGTGGCGGGGTTGGGCACCACCAGTTTCCATTCCCCATCCACCACAAACCGGTAGGTGAGACTGGCGGCGGGACGGTCCAGATCGACCGCATCGTGCAGGAAACATTCCCCAAATACGGGGCCGCGGTTCTTCACGGCCTGGTCATCGAGCAGGTTGATGCCGCGCATGGAGGCCGGTGCCGTCACGCCCGCGGCACGCAGCAGCGTGGTGGTCAGGTCCAGGCTGCTGACCGGGGTGTCGATCGAGGCCGGCGCGATCTTGCCCGGAAGCTGCAGGATGATGGGCGTGCGCACGCCCGTGTCATATTGCGACTGTTTGCTGTCCTTCCGGTACTGGGCCTTGTCCGGATCCTGGATCCAGCCGTTGTCGGTGACGTAGGCAATCAGCGTGTTGTCGGTCAGTCCGCGTTTCTCGAGCTGGCTTTGCAGGGTGCCGATGGTTTCGTCGAACCATTCGCACATGGCCCAGTATTTTGCGACATGCGGAGAAGGGTTTTTTCCCCGGTACTTGGCCAGCAAGCGCTCCGGCGGATTGTGGGGCTGGTGTGGCAGCATGGGGGCGTACCAGACAAAGAATGGTTTGCCCGCGGATTTGGCCTCGTCCAGGAAGCTGCTGATGGGCTCCATCGTGGTGCGGCCGATCTCCAGGCCTGCGTCGCCGTGTCGGCCGCCCCGTGCCGGATCCCCATGGGTCATGCCGTGGGTGAAGCCGGACAGCTTCGGGTCCCCCATCCACCACTTGCCGGTTTCCAGGGTCAGGTAGCCGGCGTCCTTCAACAGGGCGGGCAGCCGGGGTTGGCTTTGCAGGAAGCCCTGCATGCGTGACACTTCCGCCAGAAACTTGGGGTTCTGATAGCGCTTTGCGGCGGGCACTCCGGCGGGCAGCGGTGGTTCATTGGCGGTGAGCCGGGTTTCGTGGGGGTAACGGCCCGTCACAAGCGCCGCAAGCGACGGGCTGCACAGGCTGCTGGTGACATAGCCTTTATTAAAAAGCTTTCCTTTTCGCGCCATGCGGTCGAGGTTCGGCGTCTGGATCACCGGGTGACCCATGAACCCGTAATCGGTGAAAGCCTGGTCATCCGAGATGATCAGCACGATGTTGGGGGGTGCAGGGTTGCCGGAAGCCACGGACATCGATGAGGCCATGGCAAGGGCCAAAAGCGCGGTCATGGTGGCGAACCTTGGACGGAAAATGGAAACTAAGACGAGCTAGCAAAACTAACATTTTGGCCTGAAGATAGGAAGCACCCGCGGGTGGTGAGAAGGGGTGAAAGATCATGCGGAAGTGGAAGGCTGCTACAACACTGGTGTTTGCCTGCCTGGCCTGGTTCACGGCAGGGCCAGCCAGGGCCGACCGGGGCGACTTTAACGGCGACGCCCGCGAGGCCAAAAAATACGGCTGGCTGCTCAGTTACCAGGAGGGTCTGGACCAGGCCCGCAAGCTGCGCAAGCCGATGATGCTGGTCTTCCGGTGTGTGCCCTGAACGGATTGCCACGAGTTTGACGGGCAGGTTGTCCGTCTGGAAAAACTCGGGAAAGAGGCCAACAAGTTCGTCCGGGTGCGGGTGACCCGCATCGAGGGCTCGGACCTGAGCCAGTTCAAGTTTGATTACGACCTGACCTTCATGGTGTTTTTCCTGGACAGCCAGGGCCGCATCGTGTCCCGCTACGGTGGGCGTGATGCGAAAAACGCCGACAACCGCCAGTCGCTGGAAGGGCTGGCCCATGTGATGGGCGAGGTGGCCCGGACGTGCGCCGAGGAACCGGACCGGGTGATTCCCAAGCCGACCGGCAAACCGGTCTACGCGGAAGGGTTGGGCGGCGGCGGCAGGGGTTGCATGCACTGCCACCAGGTGCAGGAGGCCATCAACCGCAACTTGGCCCGCAATTTCGACTGGGATCCGGAGACCCCCTGGCGCTACCCGCTGCCTGAGAATGTCGGTGTGCGTCTCGATGTCGACCGTGGCAACCGTGTGGAAAAGGTTCTCCCCGATTCCCCGGCGGCCAAGGCGGGAATTCAACCGGGAGACCGGATCCGCCAAGTGGGTAACATTCCGGTGCTGTCCTTCGCGGACATGCAGCAAGGCTTGGAGGAGGCTCCCCGCGATGGCAAACTGAAGGTGGTTTACCAGCGCGAGGGTCTGAAATCCCGGGAGGCGATCCTGGACCTTCCCCCGAGGTGGAAAAAGACCGACATCACCTGGCGCACCTCGTTGCGCGGCCTGGTGCCCACGGTGCCGCTGGCGGGCAAGAACCTGACAATGGAGGAGAAATCCAAGCTGGGTTTGCCCGAAAAAGCGTTGGCCTTCCGCCAGCGCGACAGCATCACCCAGACAGCCACGGATGCCGGTTTCAAGCCGGGGGACATCATCCTGGGTGTGGAAGGGAAAAATCTGGAAATGGACACCTACGGTTTTCAGGACTGGGTGCGGAGGGAGTTTCTGGTGGGTGACACGCTGAAGGTGAGCCTGATGCGTGACGGTAAGCGGATGGTGTTGCCGGTGGTTTTGGGGCGCCGCTGATGTGCGGCAACTAAGGAGGTGCGCGATGCGTGCAACTGTGAAAGGTCTGTGGTTGGCTGCCGCTGTGGGACTGATGCCTGGCCTGTTGATGGCCCAGCCACCGGAGCGTGGGGGCGGCGGCCCGGGAGCTCCCGGCGCCCCGGGGGTCAATCCCGGGCAGATGGTGGAGCGGTTGAAGGAACTGGATGCCAACAAGGATGGCAAGATCACCAAGGACGAGGTGAAGGACAACGAGCGGATGCTGCGCCTTTTCGAGCGCCTGGACGCCGACAAGAACGGCGAAGTCACCAAGGAGGAAGTGCAGAAGCTGGTTTCCCAAATGGAAGCCCTGCAGGGTGGTGGCGGTCGCGGGCGTGGCGAGCGCGGCGGCGAGGGCCGCGGTGAGCGTGGCGGTGAAGGCCGCGGTGAACGGGGTGGCCGTGGCGGCGAGGGCAGGGGTGGTCCCGGTGGCCCGGGCGGACCCGGAGGATTTGGCGGTCCCGGCGGACCGGGGGGCAGGGGCCCCGGAGGTCCTGGGGGCCCTGGTGGGTTTGGAGGCGGCTTCATGATGCCCCAGCCCGGCCAATTGCTTCCCGGGCCCCTGGTGGAGCAGTTGAAACTGAGCGATGAACAGAAGGAGAAGCTGGAAAAGCTTCAGAAGGAAACCACCGAGAAGCTGGACACCATTCTCACCCAGGAGCAAAAGGACCGCATGAAGGAAATGCGGGAACGGATGCGAGGGTTCGGCGGGCCTGGTGGCCCGGGTGGGCCCGGTGGCTTTGGCGGCCCGGGTGGCAGGGGCCCTGGTGGTCCCGGTGGTCCCGGTGGTCCCGGTGGCAGAGGCCCCGGTGGCCCGGGTGGGGATGGTGGCAGGGGCCCCGGTGGCCCCGGTGGGGATGGCGGAAGGCCGCCCCGCGACTGAGCGTGGCAACACTAAAAACGGACCGGGCCGGGAGCACATCAGCTCCCGGCCCGGTTTTTTTTCTGCAGGTCGTGTTAGCGGGGGCCGCCCCGGTTGGGTTTGCGGGGACCCGCCTTGCCCCGGCCCCGGTTGGGCCCGACGGGCCCGCCCACGCCACCCGGACCATCGGCGAAGCGGGCCGGACCGGACCGACTGCCAAACTTGACCGGTCCGCCTTTTCCAGCAGGCCTGCGGCCACGGCCACCAAATCCGCCCCGCACGGGG
>CAWUOE010000112.1:0-9337 GCA_963923355.1 uncultured Gemmataceae bacterium
GGATCACCACGGGCCTGTCGTTGCGGGCGCAGGCCCTCCAAATGGGATCCAGTTTGGGGTCATCCACCGGCATCAGCCGGCCGTCCTTGTAGCGGACCCTGAGGCCGAAGGTCTTGTGGAATTTCAGTCCCTTGGCCCCGGCCTTGAAGCTCTCCTCGAGGCGGGCGGCCTCGCGCTCGCCCCAGTCGGGCGCATCGATATCCTCGAAATTGACCAGCGCATAGGTGAGAAATCGACCAGGGTGAGCCAGGTCCAGGGCCGCAACGGTTTCCTTCAGTCGGTCGCCCCAGCCCCCATCCAGGTTCACGACCGTCTGGATGCCTGCCTCGTTCATCTCTGTCAGGTACCGGGAGACCACCTCCGGTTTGAGCCTGTCCTTGCCACCCCCGAGGTGGTTGTGGACATCCACCACCGGGTAGCGGGGTTTTTCGACCCGGGTGACCTTGGTTTTGAGCATGGACCGAGGTTGCCAGTCCTTCAGTTTCAATTCACGGATATCGTCAGCGACAGGAGCTGGTTTGGGATCTTGGGCGGGTGAGTTCTGGCCCAGCGACAGCCCTGCCAAGGCTGTCAGGAAATTGCGGAGCAGGGAAGGCATAAGCGCGGCCCATCGGGGTGGATTGAATTCGTCGAACCCGAGGTTAACGGATGGGAACCCGAAAGGAAGGGGGCGAGGGCCAAAGAAAAAGCCTTGGCAGGAGCCAAGGCTGGTGTGGAAATAATTGATAGCAGTTTATTAGCGACGGGTGGATTTGAACCACCGACCTTGGCCTTATGAAGACCCTGCTCTAACCCCTGAGCTACGTCGCCAGATTCCCCAATATTAGCTGGCGAACCGGTTTCGGGCAAGTTCGGCAGGGCCCCCTCCAAGGCTTGGCGGAGGGTCATTGGCGTGGTGTGATTTCCAGCCAAACAGCCGCATCGTGCAGGGGCATCGGGGCTGGGCGCAACCACCGGCGGGTGGTTTGGAACTGCAGGTCCATCACTGAATCAGCCTTCAGTTCAACCCCCACCGTTTTTTCCAGTTTGTGATCCGGACCGAAGGGCAGGGACATTTCCACGAGCCCTGTGAGAGCAAGTCCGCCGGGCAGGGTGGCACCTTCCTCGGCACGGATGCGGATTTCGTAGAAGCCTCCGGGCCCAGAATTATGGATACGAACCGAGCCCTTGGAGCGCATGCGGAAGGAGATTTGGTTGGGTTGGGCGAGAGGTTCGAGAAGGAGGCCATTTTGCAAGACCAGCAAGGGGGCCTCGGCGGGGGCTGGTGGCAGGTTCCGTGAGGAGCGGAGGTCGTACCAGTTTCTTTGGGCCAAGGGGCCCACCGGTTTTTGCAAATACTTTTCGAGTTCAGTCACCATGGAGGCCAAAGCTTCGGGGGTGTAGCCCCGGGTATCCACCCACAGGCCATCAAATCCTTTTTGTCGCAAAGCAGCCAGCATGGCGGGAACAGGAAGGGATGAGGCCCAGCGCTGCCAGGCGTCGGCCCGGGTGTTCATCAGGCCGCCTCCGCTGAATGTTTGGTTGGGCGCATGGAGCACCCCTGCCAGGTGGGCATAACCATCCATGGTTCCGGGAGGAGCGCCTTCCGGGTATCCCTCCCAAGGCAGTTGGAAATGTTTGCCACCCTGGGGACAAGCCGTTTGCAATGCCTGACCCAGTTCGGCCAAGGCTGCCCACTCCTCCTTGCGTTTCAGTGGGCTGGTGGTATCGGGCTTGGTGAGTTGGTCCAAAAAACCAGCCAACAGGACCAAAGCCAAGGCCAGCCATCCTCTCCATCCTGCCGCAATTTTCTTTGGCCAAAGGGCCCACGTGCTCAATCCAACAAACCCCAGTATGAAACTCATCCGGCCCAGCACCCGGACACCCGGGACCAGCCAGGCCACCAAGGCCCCCATGCCCCCCGTGACCGCGTAGGCGAACGCGATGAGCGCCAACAGGCCCAGGGCTTCCCAGGGGTGCTGCCTCGGTGCCAAAGCCAGGGCAAGTAGGGCTACCAACAGGCCGCCCACCGCAACCATGCCCAGATAACCTGCTTCGGCCTCGTGCAGGGCCCGGTGGGGGCCCATGTATTCGGCTCGGAAGAGTCCCAAGCCACTGAGGTGCCCTTGGGGAGGGAGGGCCAAGGCCAGGGGTTGGAGCGAGTAGGTTTCCGCCTCCAAGGCCAAACGAGCACCCACTGCTGGATTCCTCCCTGATTCGCCTTGGGCAAACCAGGAGGGGAGGGAACCTGACCCGGCGGCCAGGCAGGCCATCAGGCTGAGAACCGCCACCTGAGTGATTGGTTTGGCGGATTTGGAAATCCAGGCGGCCCGCAACCCGGCCACCACCACCACCAAGGCTGCGAACCAGGCGTAGTACAAACCAGCGAGACCACCCAGCAGGGCAAACAGGCACTCATCCCATGTGGGAAACCAGCGGCCTAACCCTTCCCCTTTAGCCAGTCGAAACCCCGGGGCAACCTGCCAGGGGATGAGGAAATAGCCAGCAAGGAAAAGATGGTGGACCTGTTGAAAATGGCCGGGGAGCAAAGCGAAAAGGATGCCCAAAGCCACCGAGCGAGGGAGTGGACAACCAGCGAGGTGCCAGAAAAGGGCGGCACTCCAAGAACAGAAACTAAAGCCTGCAATTAGATATATATTGTAAGCCAGTGCTGGTGCGCATCCAGCTTTGACGAGAAGCCAAAGAGCCCCCAAATGGAGCCAGTCTGCCCTGGGGAAGGCGCTGAGGTCCTGTATGCCGGGGTAACCCAAACGGGGATCGATGACAAACCCGTTGCCATGGGCCATTGAATCGATCCACTGGAGCATCATCAGTCCATCGCCGTCATGGACAGCGGGGACCATCCAGCCGGTTTGATGCAGACCCAAACGCCATGCGGCGAAAATGGCCGGAAAGAGGCCAGCAAAAAACCACCAAACCGCCATTTGAAGGCGATTGGTAGGGATGCTTGATGGGGTTTGTGCGAGTTCCATGGCAAAGAGGGTAAACGAGGAAAACCAGGCCGGTCAACCGACCCATTCCGAGAGAATCGACCTTACTAGCCACAAGGATACTGATGGAGAAGGTGCCAACCGGACGAAGATGAGGAGGTGGCCGTCCATAGTTGTGGGCGGGGTTTGGAAACTTGGGAGGCGCACCGTGGCGGAAACCGCTGCGGAGGATTTGGTGGTTGAGACGAAGCAACTCACGAAGATTTATCAAAACCGCCAGATCGCCCTGAATGATGTCACCCTGAAGCTGGAACGCGGCTGTGTTCTAGGCTTGCTGGGCAGCAATGGTGCGGGCAAGACAACGCTCTTGCGCCTCATCATTGGATTGCATCATCCCACCGCGGGATCGGTGAAAGTGTTCGGCCGTCCGATGGGGCCCAACACGGCCGACCTGCGCCGACGGATCGGTTTCATCCCCACGAATCCGCGTTTTCCACGGGGCATGACCCCGATCACCTACCTGGATTACATGGCCAAACTGTTCGGTTTGCCGCGCGATGTGCGCAAGCCCCGTCTGGCTTCGCTGATCCGCGCCGTGGACCTGCTGGGAGCCAGCGCCAGCCCGATCTCCACATTCTCCAGCGGCATGACGGCCCGGTTGGCGGTGGCCACCAGCCTAATCAACGACCCGGACCTGCTTATCTGGGACGAGCCGACTCACGGGTTGGACCCCGAGGCCCGGCGGAGCATGCTGGACCTGATCAAGAATCTGAGCAAGGAAAAGACGCTGATTGTCTCCAGCCACAACCTGGGAGACATCGACGAGGTCTGCAACCACGCCGCGGTGCTGAGCAACGGCCACCTGATCTACTCCGGGCCGCTGCAGGATCTGAAGGGCCGCATGCGGCGCAATCATTACGAAATGGATCTTGAGGGGGACCAGAAGGCGGTGGCCCGGGCACTGCAAGGCGTTAAGGGCTTGGGCGAGGTGAAGCATGCCTCGCTTCAGCACCGGCGCATGACAGTGCAATTGCAGGATGATGTCGCCGCGGCTCCCGCGATGGCGATGGTGTTGTCCGCAGTGGACGAGGCCCGTGTGGGGCTGGTGGGGATGCGCAGCGTCGGCCAGCAGACCGAAGAGGCCTACCTGGACCTGGTAGAGAAGGAGGAGCAGCGTGGCTTCACCCGCATCTATCGTCAAGCTGCCTAACCGTGGCGGGGCCGTGCCCCAGCCGGAGCCCTTGCCCCCCCCCGCGGAGGTTGCGTACAACCCGCTGCTTCCCTATTGGGCGGTGTTGGAAACCGACATCGGGCAGGTTTTCTACAGTTGGGTTTACCGGCTGTGGGTCCTGGTGATGGTGGCCGCAGCCACCGGTTTTTTGCTGTACCGTGTGGGTGTTTACAAGGTCACCGGGGTGGTGCAGCATGCCTCCCACTTCCTGGCGGACCTGACTCAATGGACCGTGTTGGTGAGCGTGGCCCTAGTGGCTGTGCTGGCCGCCAGCAGCATTTCCGGTGAGCGCGGAAGCCTGGCGGACAGCGTGCTGAGCCGGGGTATCAGCCGGTTTCAGTATTACATGGGCAAGTGGCACGGCCGATTGCTAGCCATCCTGGGTACCCATTTCGTGCTAGGCCTAGTGGGACTTGCCGCCGCCAAGATGTTCCTGCATGAAGACTTGCACATCAGCGGGGGGTTGGCAGCCCTGGGGATCTCGGGAGCGATGCTGGCGGTGGTGATTTCTATCGGGGTGATGGTCAGCGCCCTGGTACCCAACTCCTTTGTCAGCATCGCGGTGCTGTGGGTGATCCTGTACGGCGGCGGCATGCTGCTGAGCAGCTTGCCCGATGGGGCCCATTCCCCAGAGTGGACCCTGGAGCAGTTGCCCTTCGTGTTGCGGGGCCAATTCCATGTGGAAATTCTGAAGAAGGTGGTTGGCTGGGCCTTGGGCGCCTCCATCCTCAGCGCAATCATCGGTGTGACCCAGTTTTCCCGCAGGGACATGTAGTCCAACTTGGGATTTTGGAAACCGAGAGGGGCTGGCCTGGAGATCTGGCCAGCCCCTCTCGGTTTTTCAGCACCATGAAAAAACCTAATCCAGTAAATGAGGATGAATGCGGTCTGGATTCTGGTTGGGAAGAATTTTTCGGTTAAGGGTAATCCAAAAACGGCAAAAGGTTGCGGGGGCGGGGGGATGTTGCGAGTGGGCTAACCTGCAGGCCGATTTCAAGTTGAACAGTCGTGCAGGGGTCCGCAAGAACCATTCGGATCAGGGTGGGCATGGCCATGGGGAGGAAGTGGCATGGAAGCCAACAGGACCTTGGGAATAAACGGGAAATTGGCACTTTTAATGATATTTTTGGCGCTTGGCTTCTGCCCTTTGGCCAATGCCCAGACTCCTCCCTTGCCAGACAGACCGACAGAACCGGGGCCTGGTGCGCCGGTGGGCGGGTTCGAGTCTGACGATCCGGTTCTGAATGATGAGGTGATGGGGGGAGTGATCTACAAGGGACAGGGTTGGTATCTGTTCCCCCAGGGGGAGAGGACGAGTGTGCGGGGTTGGCTGGACGGCGGATTTATGGGCAACTCAGGCAACCCGGGGAGCAAATTCAACGGGCCCTACAACGCGGTGGACCGCGCCAACGAGGCGATGTTCAACCAGGCCTACCTGATCGCGGAGCGAGTGTTGCCCACCGACGGATCCTTTGGGGCTGGAGGCCGGGTGGATTTGCTCTATGGCGAGGATTTCATTCTGGCGATGTCGCAAGGGTGGGAAATCCAGCCGGGGGGAGGCCAACGGTGGAATAGCGGTGAGTACTACGGGCTGGCAATGCCCCAGTTGTACGCCGAATTTGGTACCCAGGAACTGTCGGTGAAGTTGGGCCACTTCTACACCATCGTCGGCTATGAAGGCGTGCCTGCGGTGGGTAACTTCTTTTATTCCAAAGCGTACAGCTACCAGTTTGCCGGACCCTTCACGGAGTGGGGCGGTTTGGCCACTTGGCGACCCACCAAGAATTTCGAGGTGATTGGCGGATTGGTGAATGGTTGGAATGCGGTGGACGCGAATGTGAATGCGGTGAATTTTTTGGGGCGCGCACGTGTCCAGAATGACCCGAATTCCTTGGCCGCCTCCTTCGCCATCATCACCGGGGACCAGCCTTCCAACATTGCCGGCCTGCCCGACATCGCTAATGTCGCCGCCAACCGAACACGATATAGCCTTATTTTGGAGGCCCGTCCCACAAACCGGTTGGAGTATGTGTTTCACCAGTGGTTGGGTACACAAACGGACGGTGCTCCCCTGGGCGGCACGGCCCTGTGGACCGGCATTGACCAGTACCTGTATTACTCGGTGAGCGAGCAGTGGAAAGCCGGTGCGCGGTTTGAATGGTTCAACGATGTGGACGGAACCCGTGTCGGGCTGAACCGGCCATCCAACCCCAACAAGGTACCGCTGCCTGGAAACTTTTTCTCCCTGACAGTGGGGCCCAACTGGTTGCCCACCCAGAACCTGATGCTGCGGCCGGAGCTGCGCTGGGATTTCTATGACGGGGAAGCCAAGCCTTTCAACGACGGGACAAAAACCAACCAGTTGATGCTGGGATTTGACGCCATCCTGAAATTTTGAACGGAATGGGTCAGAACAGGCTGGCCAGTGGTCCGCCCCTTGCGGCCAGTTCCTCTATGCGCCGGGTGACCGCAGGGTCTTCCATCAGCGGTGGGGCATGGTGGGGTTTGGCACGGGCATCCAGCAGCAGGGAACCTTCACATCCCCAGTGCTTGTCCCGGGTGAATGCGCCGACCCCGTGCAAATCGGAGGCGGGGTTGGACCGAGTGAACGCCTGCCAAAGCCAGTTTTCCTGGCAGGCGGCGGTGAAATCGCTGTCATTGACGAGGAGCACCAGGGGAAACCGGTTGATGGGGTGATCCGGATTCAGGGCTGCGGACAGTTGGTGGGCATCACCGGGCATCCCTGAACCCGCGGGATTCCAAGCGGGACCCTGGATGGCGAGAACGCCTGGAAGGCAAACACGTGGGTTAGTCCAGCCCGGCGGCAACTGGCCACAATCGCCAAGAGAATCTGGCAATTCGCGCCTAGGCGTGCCCGCCGCAGCGATAATCAGTTTGGAACCACGGTTGAGGCCATCACCCGAGTAATCAAGGGTGTCGATGGTTGTCCTGGTGAGGAAATGCAGGTCCGAGCGGGGATCCAACCGGCACAGCAGGTGGCGGAAAAACGCGGGGATATCGCGGGCCCTTAGGGCGGGATCGTCCTCGCCTGCAACCATGAACAAATACTTGGCCAGGCTGAGCTGTCCCTGGCCCAGGATGGCGCAGGCCTGTGTGAGCAACTCTTGGGGAACCCTTTGGGAGGCGTAAGGCACGTAGCGCTCGCTGCCGATTGCCAGTAGCAGCGGATGCACCCCGGCGGCATCCACGGCATTGACCTCTCGGACACCCTTCAGCACCGATGGGAGGACGGGTGCGGTGAGCTCGTGGATGAAATCGCCGAAACTGGTGTCCTCCTGAGGGGGCCTGCCAACCACTGTGAAGGGCCAGATGGCGTCACGACGATGGTAGATTTTTTCGATCTGTATAAACGGAAAATGGTGGGTGAGACTGTAATAGCCCAGGTGGTCCCCGAAGGGGCCTTCCGGTTTGGTCTGCGACGGGTCCACGGTGCCTGTGATGCAGAAGTCCACCTCTGCAGGTATGGCAACGCGGCCGGGGCATCCGGGTTCGGCAGGGAGCCGTGCGACTCGAAGGCGCCTGCCTCCCAGGACCCCAGCAAAAGCCACCTCGGGAATATTTTCGGGCAGCGGCATCACCGCCGCGACCGCCAAGGCCGGTGGGCCGCCCACCCACACGGCGACGCGCAACTTTTCTCCCCGCGCCACCGCCTGGGAGTGGTGCACGCCGATCCCGCGGTGGATCTGGTAATGAAGGCCCACCTCGCGTCCGGGGACAAATTCATTCCCGGCCAACTGGACCCGGTACATGCCCAGGTTGGATTTCATCCATCCAGGGGTGGCGGGAGATTCGCTGTAGACGGCGGGCAGGGTGACAAAGGGGCCGCCGTCCATCGGCCAGCATTGCAGAGCCGGTAGTTCCGCCAAACCGCATTGATTTTGGAGGGCCGGACCCCGACGGACCAACCTGGGCCATGCGTGCCACAGGGACCGGGGCAGATTCCAGAATTTCCAGGGTGCTTTGGCGGCTAGGCCCGGGTCACCCTGTAGCCGCATCAGTTTTTCCACCCGCGGCAGGGAATCGCGAAAGAGGAAACGTGTCCGGTCCAGGGTGCCGAACAGATTGGATACCATGGGGAAGCGGGTGTTTTTCGGACGGGTGAACAGCAAGGCCGGGCCCCCGGCCCGGTAAACCCGTCGCTGGACCTCGGCCATTTCGAGATAGGGGTCCAGGGGAAAATCGATCCGGCGCAGCATCCCATGGCGTTCGAGGTCCGACACGCATTCTGACAGGTTCAGGTATCCCATCGGGTTCTTCCCGGCCCTAGCCAGGCCATTGAGTTAGGTGACCGTGATGGTTGTGAAACCCTTAATGGAAGATACCGCACCGGTCGGACCAGCCGTGCGTATCGGTACAACCATTGATAGCCTGAAGGCAGAACGGAATCCTTTCCCAGGTGGCAGCCGGCGATTTCATGGATTTGCGGGAACCAGTCAACGCGATGACCCACGGCTTTTGGGCCATCGTGATGTTTCCACCCCTGGTGGTTTTGGGCCGGTTGGCCTGGCCGGTACCGAGGGCCGTGATCGGGGTGGTGGTTTACGCCTTTGGTCTCTTGTTTTCCTTCACGGCCAGCGGATATTTCCATGGGGTGCAGGGAACAGAATTGCAGGTGGCATTCGCCCAAACTTTGGACCATGTGGGCATCCATTTGTTCATCGCAGGCACCTGGACGGTGTTTGCCCTGGTGGCATTGCCTGCACGGTCTGGGATACCTTTGCTGTGCGCCATCTGGTTTCTAGCCCTTTTTGGGTCGGCCCTGAGGGTTGGCATGGGGCGTGTGCCAGTGCTGTGGGCGACCACCATTTACCTTTTGATGGGCTGGATTTCCCTTTCGTGCCATCATCATCTGGTACGGGGGTTATCGCGGGGAGAACTGGTGAAACTGTGGGTGGGCGGAATCGTTTACAGCATTGGCGCCATCATCAATGCCTTGCAAAAACCGAATCCCCTGCCTGGCATCCTTGGGTACCACGAGATCTTCCACCTGTTGGTGATCACGGCATCCCTTTTGCACTTTCTGGCGGTGGCTGAAATGGTCTGGCGTTACCGTGGAGAGGGGCAGGGGGCGGATGCATCGCGGGCGGGGATCCGGAATATTCATTCTGGCAGCGGGGAGTAAATGGTTCCATGAAAACCTCACAGGGAGCAGGTA
>CAWUOE010000113.1:0-9144 GCA_963923355.1 uncultured Gemmataceae bacterium
AAGAGACAGCGATAATCATACCCCACCCTCCCGGGGATTCGGTCATGCTTACTCTGCTTTGTGCACTGTCGCTGGTCCACTCCCAAACGGCCTCGCCACCCAGTCGACCCAACACCACCTTGTTGGGCGGCGAGAACCTCGTGGCATGGTGTGTGGTGCCCTTCGATGCGAAGAAACGCACCCCGCCCGAACGGGTGTCCATGCTGCAGTCTGCCGGCATCAAAAAGCTGGCCTGGGACTGGCGGGACGAGCATCTCGCACGCATGGACGAGGAGTTCGGCCTGCTGCGTAAAGCCGGCATTGAACTCACAGCCGTCTGGTTCCCTGCTGTGCTGGCCGGTCCGGGAGAAAAAATACTGCAGGCCGCGGCCAGGCACGGCCACACGCCCCAATTGTGGGTCAGCATCGGTGACCCGGCTCCGGGTAAGGATCAGGCAGCCAAGGTCCAGGCCGCCGCTGCCGTGCTCACGCCGATTGTCATCGCCGGTAACAAGCAGGGTTGCAAAGTGGGCCTGTACAACCATGGCGGCTGGTTCGGTGAGCCGGAAAATCAGGTGCAGGTCATCGCCGCCATCAAACAATCCACCAGCATCGACGCCGGCATCATCTACAACCTGCACCACGGCCATGATCACCTGGCCCGGCTCGCACCCATGCTGAAAGCCATCCGGCCCCACCTGATGTGCGTCAACCTGAATGGCATGGATTCAGGGGGCGACAAGGTCGGCCGCAAGATCCTTCAGTTGGGCCAGGGTGCGCGGGATCTGGAATGCCTGCGCGCCATTCTGGATTCAGGCTACAAAGGTCCCATCGGCGTGTTGGGCCACACTGAACACGATGCTGAACTCACCTTGCGTGACAATCTCGATGGTTTGGCCTGGCTGACCCGAAAGCTCACAGGCGTTGACCCAGGTCCCGCTCCACGCACCCGCACCCCGGTCCCCACGAGAGTCGAACCCAAGCCTCCTGCCCAGCCGGTAGACCCTGGCTGGCTGGCTGAGGGCAAGCCTGAATACCGAAGCCCGCCGCTCACTGCCGAGGTACGGGCCAAGGTGGGTGAAGCCTCCACGTTCCGCATCTTGCTCGCTTGCGACAACAAGAACAGCCCAACGCACTGGGAACTGTTCACATCACCCGGCAAGGGCACCCTGTCAGTATTCATGCCTGGCCGCAAACCTGACCATCTGCACTCGGAAAAGGTGGTGGCCAATGGTGGGGAGCATACCGTCGCCCTGATACTTGCTGAGAACGAGGTGGAGCTGTGGGTGGAC
This sequence comes from uncultured Gemmataceae bacterium, assembly GCA_963923355.1. Lineage (GTDB taxonomy): Bacteria > Planctomycetota > Planctomycetia > Gemmatales > Gemmataceae > UBA6894. The sequence continues at coordinate 1,272 of CAWUOE010000113.1, forward strand.
GGAACCCAGGCAGCCAAGGGCCCTGCCAAGCCAGTCGGCCTGAAGGCTCTGGAAGGCAACTTCGGCCTGGGCCGGCTCGCAGAGGGGGGACTGGATACCGGTGGCACCATGCGGTGGGCGCGGCTGCGGTCCGGCAGGCACACCCCCCACACGGCCGCCACCGTTCCCAGTGTCGATGCCTCCACGATCGGGCTTTGGGATTTCACCAAACCCCCGGCCGAAAATGCTCATCCTGACGCTTCCCGACTGGCCAATCCCGCCCGCCGGGCCATCGACCCCAAGCCACTGGGCAAAGACCCTATCGGTTTCGATCCGGAGGTGCAAAAAAAACTGCTGGCACTCAGCCTGGAAAAGGGCAGCGCCGAGCGGGGTGCGACCTTGTTCAGCTCACCAAAACAGGCCTGCCTGTCCTGCCACAAAGTGGGTGATGCCGGCGGAAAGGTGGGCCCTGATCTCACCCTTTTGGCGACTTGCCAACCTCCCGAGGCCATCGTGGAGGCGGTGCTTTGGCCCAACCGCACCGTCCGGCCGGAGTTCAAGGCCTGGCAGGTAGCCACGGCGGATGGCAAGGTGTTGCAGGGCTATCTGGAGCCCGGCAAGCCTGGCAAAATCCGCCTGCGTGAATCCGCCACCGGCAACATCATTGAAATCTCCGATTCCGAAGTCGAGGAAAGGAAGGAAATCGGCTCCCTCATGCCCGGGGGTGTGATCGAATCCCTGGGCGACCAGGATCGGGCAGATCTGGTTCGCTTTCTACTCGACCTAGGCAAAGATCCTTCGGCAGCCAAGCGCGTGGCCGAGCATGCCCTGGTATCCCACAAGGCCGAAACGTTTGCCTTCGGCCGCGAACCCATCGATACACAGGCCAACCCCCTTTGGAACGCTTTCCCCAATCGCGAGCGGCTTTACGATTTTTACGCCAAACAGGCGCGTCATTTTGCTGCACAACCTGCCCGCCCCGCGGTGGTTCAACCCTTCCCTGGCTTGGACCAGGGCAAGCATGGTCACTGGGGTAACCAGAACGAAGATACCTGGAAAAGCGCCGAGTGGACCAAGGCAGACTTGGGCCGCCTGCTCGCGGGGGTGTTCCGTTCTCCACGCCCCCGCCCGGAGGGCCCTTGGGTACCCGTGATTCGTGAGACGGTCCTGCTCGCCTTCAGGTCCGCAATGGGTGGCAAAACCAATCCCGGCGGCCTGGCGGACGCCTGGCTCGAATCACGTCGCCGCCGCGGCCAAACGGCTGTGACGGTTCCACCCGGCGACCTGGAGGTGATCCGCGGGGTCTGTGTGCGCCTGGGTGACAAGGGTGAACTGTCCACCTGCTTCAATCCGGAGACTTTCGCCTACGAGGCGGTCTGGAAGGGAGGCTTCCTCACGCTTGGCACCATACGCCACGGCTTCATGGATGGTCTCAAACCAGCCGGACCGCTGCTCCCCCTCCAGCCCGGCACCGGGCCAGTGGCCAAGGCGGATCCCGCCAGCTCGCGTTACCTCGGCTACTACCGCCACGGCGACCGTGTCGTGTTTCATTACATACTCAATGGGGTGGAATACCTCGATTCCCCCTGGGCTGTCGACGGCACCTTCCGCCGCGATGTTGCCCCTCGGTCATCCAGCCCGCAGGAGGCGCTCACCCGTGGCGGCGGCAAACCCCGCTGGCCCGAGCGGCTGGAGCGGTCCATCCTGCAGGGCACCGGATCTCCCTACGCCATCGACACCTTCGAAACTCCTCACAAAAACCCTTGGAATTCACCGTTTTTCCCGGGAGACGTCGCCCACCTTCCCGGTGGTTCCTCTCTGGTATGCACCATGCAGGGGGATGTCTGGCGGGTCGATGGTGTCACCCGCCTGAAAGGCACGGTGACTTGGCGCAAGGTGGCCAGTGGCCTGCACCAGGCTCTCGGCATGGTTGTGCACGAGGGGGTTCCCTACGTCCTCGGCCGCGACCAGATCACTCGCCTGGACGACCTCGACGGCGATGGCGAATATGACCACCACGCCTGCCACTCCATGGCATTCAAACCTTCCGCCGGCGGCCATGATTTCATTTGTGGCCTCGAGCGCGCGCCGGACGGGTCTTTCCTGCTGGCCTCCTCCAACCAGGGCGTGGTGCGCGTCTCTCCCGACGGGCAGTCTGCCGAGGTCCTCGCCACCGGCTTCCGCAATCCCGACGGCATCGGCCTGGCCCCGGACGGCCGGATCACCATTCCCTGCTCCGAGGGGGAATGGACCCCTTCCAGCATGATTTGCGAGATCAAAAAAGGCGGATTTTATGGCTATACCGGCCCGAGAAATGGCGCCCCGCCCGACCTCCCGTTGGTCTACCTGCCCAGGGGCATGGACAATTCGGCCGGCGGCCAGGTGGCTGTGCCGGACGACCGCTGGGGGCCTTTGGCCGGACGGATGATCCACTTCTCCTTCGGGGCCTGCACCCATCACCTGCTGCTCCGCGATGAGATCGACGGGCAGTCCCAGGGTGCCGTGGTTCCCCTGCCCGGCGAATTCCGCAGTGGCGCCCACCGCGGCCGTTTCCATCCCTCCGACGGGCAACTCTATGTTGCAGGCATGCAGGGTTGGGGAAGCTACGCGGTGGATGACGGCTGCCTGCAGCGGGTGCGCCATACCGGCGCACCAGTCCAACTGCCCCTGGAGTACAAGGCACACGCAAACGGTGTCATGCTGCGCTTAAGCCTGCCGGTGGACCGTGAATTGCTGGCACTGCCTCAAAGCTCCATCGCCCTGGCCTGGAACTACCGGTACGGCCCAGCCTACGGTTCGCCTGAGTTCTCCAGCCGCCACTTCGGCCTGAAGGGGCATGACCTCCTGCCCATCCGCAAGGTGCATGTGCTCGGCGACGGGCGCACGGTATTCGTTGAAATCCCCGACCTCCAGCCGGTCAACACCCTGCACCTGCATCTGCGGGTTTCGCCTGCCTGCCCGGTCGACCTGTTCGCCACGGTTCACAGGCTCGCACCCGATTTCACGCTGCTGGATGATTACCAAACTCGGAACAAGGTGATCCAACCCCATCCCTTGCTGGCCGACTTGGCCCTCGCGGGCAAAACGGTGCCAAACCGCTGGCGTCATCCGCTGCCTGGGTCCAAGGCCTTGGAGGTGAAGGCGGGGCCCAACCTGACCTTTGCTCCGCGGGAATTGCGCGCCAAGGCAGGTGAAAACCTGGCTATTACCTTCACCAACCCCGATGTCGTTCCGCACAACTGGGCGCTCATCGCGCCGGGTTCCTTGCCCAAAGTGGGCGACCTGGCCAACCGCCTGATCTCCGATCCGGATGCCGCCGCCCGCCACTACATCCCGGAAACTTCGGAGGTGATCGCTCACACCGATGTTGTCTCACCAGGCGAAAAGTTCACTATCTACATCAAGTCTCCTTCCAAGGGACGCTACCCCTTTGTCTGCACCTTCCCTGGCCACTGGATGGTCATGAATGGGGTACTGGTGGTCGAGTGAGTGAAAAAACAGTCATCGTTGCAGCTTCCCGGGTCCTAAAATGGCTCCTGACAGCTTTTTCGGTCTGGGAGCAAAGGAAGTGGGCAACATGACAGGATCAGTCGGTTTGCCCGGCGGTGTCCAGCCGGCCGGCAAGGTCCATCTGGCGGTGGATAGTCCGGAGCTGGTGGAACACTCCATCCGGCGGGGCGAGGGCCAGCTCACCTCCCGCGGATCTTTGTCGGTTCGTACGGGGCCATACACCGGGCGCCAACCCAAGGACCGTTTTCTGATGGCCGACCCGGCCATTGCCAACACCATTGATTGGGGTACGGTCAATCAGCCGGTGGACCCGGCTCAGTTCGAGACCCTCTGGCAAAAGGGACTCAACCACCTCGCCTCACAACCCGAACTGTTTGATGTCCAGGCCCACGCGGGGGCCGATCCGTCGCATGCTGTCAATGTGCGCGTGGTCACCGACCAGGCATGGCAGGCTTTGTTCAGCCGTTGCCTCTTCCGCCCCGAGACCCTTCCCGGTCGCCCGGAGGTCACCATACTGGCCGCAGGCACCTGCCCTGCCACACCCGCACCCGGCGGTGCCCGCAGCGAGGTTTTTGTCGGACTCGACCTCGCCGGGAGACGTGTTCTCATCTTGGGTACTCGCTATGCGGGCGAGATCAAGAAATCAATCTTCAGTTTCCTGAACTGGTGGCTGCCCGGGCAGGATGTCCTGCCCATGCACTGTTCCGCCACGGTGGGTGCTGCGGGCGACACCGCGCTCTACTTCGGCCTGTCCGGCACGGGCAAGACAACACTGTCCGCGGACCCGCGCCGCAAACTCATCGGCGATGATGAGCACGGCTGGTCCCCCTCGGGCGTGTTCAATTTCGAAGGTGGCTGCTACGCCAAGACCATCCATTTGCGGCCGGAAACGGAGCCCGAGATCCACCATGCGCTGGGCTTCGGCAGCCTTCTGGAAAATGTGCCCCTGCATCCAACCTCCCGCGAACCCGATTTTTCCAGCACCATCTGGACCGAAAACACCCGTGGCGCCTACCCGCTGTCCCACATTCCGGGCCGTGTGCCGCAAAGCGTGGGCGGACACCCGGCCCATGTGATCTTCCTCACCTGCGACGCCTTCGGCGTGCTGCCTCCTGTCGCCGCGCTGTCACCCGATGAGGCGCTGCACCATTTCCTGCTGGGTTACACAGCCAAAGTGGCCGGCACCGAGAAGGGCGTCTCCGAACCCACCGCAACCTTCAGCGCCTGTTTCGGCGCCCCCTTCATGCCTCGCACTCCCGGCACTTACGCAGCCATGCTCCGCGAACGGCTGCAGCGGCACGGGTCCCGTGTCTGGCTGGTCAACACCGGCTGGGCGGGAGGCCCCGCCACCGGTCCGGATGCCGGGGCCCGCATGCCCCTTGCATTCACCCGGGGAATCGTCGATGCCATCCTGGCTGACAAACTGAACAATGCCCCGCTGCGTCCCAACCCGATGTTCCGCATGTCCACACTGATCGAGGCGCCGGGTTCAGGCATCGAGGCGTTGAAGCTCGACCCGCGTCGCCTTTGGTCAAATCCCGAAGCGTACGACCGCGCCGCCGCGGATTTGGCTGAACGATTTCGCAAGGCCTCCCCGGAAAAGGCGACCGCCTGACACATCCTGGAACATTGATCATGAAAGTCCCTGATCTGCCTGTTCTCAAGCGCCTGGTCGAATCCCAGGTGGTGGGCGCGACCGAGATGGAGCAGGCGTTCTCGCGGGTCGATTCCTCCGCCTGGCAGGGCACCCCCCAATCTGCGCTGGAGCTTCTCGCCAAGGCCGGGGAACTGACCTCCTACCAGGTATCCCGCATCCTCGATGGAAAACTCGAGGAGCTGATCCTGGGCAACTACATCGTGCTCTCCAAACTGGGGGCCGGCGGCATGGGCTCGGTCTTCAAGGCCCGCCACAAGCGCATGAAACGCGTGGTGGCCCTGAAAATGCTCAACAAGGAAATGCTCGAGAACTCGGCTGGTCTCCAGCGGTTCCAGCGCGAGGTTGAATCGATCGCCCGCTTGTCGCATCCCGGAGTGGTGGGTGCATTCGATGCCGACGAGGGCCCCTTGGGTTACTACCTCGTCATGGAGTTCGTCGAGGGTGACGACCTGCTCAACCTGGTAAACAAGGGTGGCCCCTTCAAGATTCCCCGGGCCGTGGAGACCATGATCCAGGCAGCCAAGGCGATGGCCTATGTCCACGCCCAGGGCATGGTGCATCGCGACATCAAGCCAGCCAATTTCCTGGTGGATGGCTCCGGCCGGGTCAAGGTGGCGGACCTGGGCTTGGTGCGGCTGGAAACAGGCGATTCCGCGACTGCCGGCACCGCCGACACCGAGGGCATCACCCAGGCCTGCACCATTGCCGGAACTTTGGAATACATGGCCCCTGAACAGGCCATGGACACCAAGAGCGCCGACGCGCGTGCCGACATTTACAGCTTGGGCTGCACGCTGTGGTTCCTCCTGACAGGCAAGGTCGTCTACCCGGCTGACACCCAGATGAAAAAAGTGCTGGCCCACCAGAATGAGCCGATCCCCTCGTTGAAAAAGGCCCGTGCCGACACTCCCCCGATCCTCGACGCTGTTTTCAAGAAGATGGTTGCCAAGTCCACGGTGGACCGGTACCAGACCATGGAGGAAGTGGCTGCCGACCTCGAAAAAGTCGCCAGATCGCTGGGCAATCCGGGTGACCCTCCGCAAACGGCCCCACCGGCTGAGGAATCCACACAGATTGTCGACAAGGCCGAGCTCTTCAGGCCATCGCTTTCCCCAAGCCAGCCCGCCGAATCCACCCTGATCATCACCCAGTCTGAAGCGGGGGATCGTCAGCTCAACGTGGGGTTGCTGGTCGAACCCAGTCGCACCCAGGGGATGATGATCGCCAAACAACTGGAGCAGGCTGGCTTGGCCACAGTACACAGGGCTGCCAGCGCCGGTGGCGCTATCGAGGCTCTGCGGGATCACCCCATCGGCTTGGTGGTCTGCACTTACCTCCTGCCGGATATGACAGGGCTCGACTTGCTGGCCCGCCTCCGTACCGAAGCGGATTTCACCAGTATCCCTTTTCTCTTGGTCAGCTCGCTCGAGGAGAAACTCCAGTTGCCCGCGGATTCGGCCCTGGCAGTCCTGCACAAACCGTTCACGCCGGAGCAACTCACCCAGGCGGTGCAGGCACTGCAGGCCAAGGGCGGTGGCGCCCGTAAAAATCCCGCCACCCTCAAGGTGCTTCTGGCGGATGACAGTCCTTCCGCCCGCCGACGAATGCGCATGGCCCTGCAGGAACTGGGCTTCACCGACATCACCGAGACCCAGGATGGCAAACAGGCCGCTGTCCAATCCGATGGGCGCAAGTTCGACCTGATCTGCACCGATTTCCAGATGCCCGAAATGACGGGTGGTGAATTCACCGCCCATGCCAGGCGGTCCGGGCCGAATACATCAACCCCCATCCTGATGTGTACCAGCGAAACCGACCCTCAATTGCTCGATCAGGTGCGCAAGGCCGGAGTCACCCGTCTGGTCGGTAAGACCGCCAGCAACCAGGAACTGGCCGAAGCCATTAAGGCTCTGGCTGGCATATAGTGGCTGACATCAGCCAATTTCTCCCTTTCGTTTCCGGCGGTTTGGTGTAACTGTAGAGTCCGACATGGCGATGGTGCTCCCATCGTTGTCGCCTTCAGTGGAATCGGGCTCGTCAGACAGTTTGCCTCCTGCGGAGTTGGCCGCGTTACCAGATCCCCCCGAATTTCGGCTGAGGCCGGTCAGGTCGATCGGTCGCGCTCCCAACATGGCATGGGCTGTCGGATCACAGGTGATCAGGATCACCTGCAGCCCATCGGATGCTGCCGCGTCAAGCATGGCATGCATGCGTTCCAGCCGTCCGGGGTCGGCATTCACGAACGAGTCATCCAGCACGATGGGCAGGCAACCATCATGATCGCCTGACAGCAATCCGGCCAAAGCCAGCCTGAAAATCCCCGCCACCTGTTCCCGGGTTCCAGCGCTCAGGTCCCCAAAACTGTGCAGCCCGCGCTCGGGTCGATACAGGGCCAATCCGCTCAGGCTTTCGCCCGTGGTAGCCACCCGCAATTCGGCTCCCTGTCCGAAGACAATCCGCGCCAACCGGTTCACCCGTTCCATCAGGGGGCGAAGCACCTCCTGCCCGACTTCATTGGCGGCTCGATGGAATTCATCCCGCAACAACTGAATCCCTTGGCCTCTCACCTTCTTCGCGCGGTGGTCGGCTTCCAGCACCTGCAGGCGCTGTTCCAATGCCAGCACCTCGGCCCGGGGGTCTTCACTCGGAAACACGCTCAGTTTGCCGTCCAAGGTAGCTCTTTGGTGGGTGGCCTCCGCCAGTTGGGTGGTCAACTGCTCTCTGGAT
>CAWUOE010000114.1:0-9060 GCA_963923355.1 uncultured Gemmataceae bacterium
GCCACCCTCATCCCCAAGCTGGTGGAAGAAAAATAAGACGAGGTCAGAGCCAGTGAGCGGAACGAGTCCGGAGGGCAAGCCCTCCCCCAGCCCGGAGCGTCAGGCCATCGGGGCCGCCTTGGGGCGGATGCCCAGCGGGCTGTTCATTGTGACTGCCGGCGCCGGGGTTCAGGCCCAGGGCATGCTGGCCAGTTGGGTGCAGCAGTGCGGTTTCGAACCGCCCCGCGTGAGTCTGGCCGTGAAGAAGGGCCGAGGCTTGGGCGAGTTGCTGCATGCGGGGTCGGCATTCGCGGTGCATGTGCTGGCCGAGGGGCAGAAGCAACTGCTGGGACACTTTGGCAAGGGGCAGCCACCGGGCCCCGATGGGTTCCACGCAGTAGGTGGCCATGTTCCCGAGGGCGGCCCACCTCTCTTGCCCGACGCGCTAGCCTGCCTGGAATGCGTGGTTATCACACGGCACGAGGCGGGTGACCACGACTTGGTAGTGGGCGAGGTGCGCAGGGCCCGCGGTCCGGCCGAGCCCGACCAGAAGCCGTGGGTGCACACCCGCAAAAACGGTTTCCAGTACTGATTGCCGAACCACCGGCAGCCAATTCCGCACACGACACCCGGATTCACCATGACAGCCACCTTTGCCGAAGAGAAAACCGCGACTCTGCTGACACGTCTGACGCAGATCGTTGGTCCGGACGGATTGATCAGCTCCCCGGCTGAACTGATGGTGTATGAGTGCGACGGGTACACCATGGAGAAAAACCGCCCCGAGGTGGTGGTTTTTCCGCGTTCCACCGACGAGATCGTGGGGGTGGTGAAGGTTTGCAACGAACTGGGCGTTCCCTTCCTTCCGCGTGGCTCGGGCACCAGCCTTGCTGGGGGGTGCCTGCCTGTGGGCGGGGGTGTGATCATCTCGCTGGCGCGCATGCGCAAGATCCTGGAGGTGGATGTCCGCAACCGCTATGCGCTGGTGGAGCCCGGGGTGATCAACACCTGGCTGACCAACCGGGTGAAGAACGACGGCTGGCATTACGCTCCTGATCCCTCGAGCCAGGGGGCCTGCACCATCGGCGGGAATGTGGCCACGAACTCGGGCGGGCCCCACACCCTGAAATATGGCGTGACAGTGAACCATATTCTGGGATTGGAACTGGTGCTGCCGGACGGGCGGGTTGTGCAGATCGGCGGACCGGTGGAGGAGGCGCCCGGCTACGACCTGACCGGTCTGGTGGTCGGCTCCGAGGGCACTTTCGGCGTGGTGAGCAAGGTGTGGGTGCGGCTGGTGAGGAATCCGCAGTCGGTGCGAACACTGCTGGGGATCTTCGAGTCGGTGGACGACGCCACGATGACCATCTCCGAGATCATCGGGGCGGGGATTGTGCCAGCGGCGCTGGAGATGCTGGACAACCTGATCCTGGGTGCGGTGGAAGAGGCGTTCGGGTTCGGTTTTCCACTGGATGCCGGGGCGGTTCTCATCATGGAGGTGGACGGTTTGGAGGCGGGCATTGACGACGAAGCCGCCCGCATCGAGTCGATCGCCCTGAAGAACAAGGCGCGCAAGGTGAGCCGTGCCAACACCGAGGCGGAACGGATGCTTTTGTGGAAAAGCCGCAAGCAGGCTTTCGGCGCGGTGGGTCGCCTGGCCCCCAGCTATTGCACGCAGGATGGGGTGGTGCCGCGGACCCGGTTGCCAGAAATGCTGCGGATCATGCACGAGATTAGCAAGAGGCACAATATACGCATCGCCAATATCTTCCATGCGGGCGACGGGAACATGCACCCCATCCTGCTGTTCGACGAGCGCGACCCCGCCCAGGTGGAGCGGGTGATGGAGGCGAGCCACGAGATTCTGGACACGTGTCTGAAGCTTGGAGGCAGTGTGACCGGGGAGCACGGCATTGGCGTGGAGAAGATCGACTTCATGCCCAAGCTGTTTTCGCCCGACGACCTGATGGCCATGACGCGAGTGCGGCAGGCATTCAACCCATCGGGATTGTGCAGCCCGGGCAAGATGCTGCCCACGGCGGGGGCGTGTTCGGAGCCTTCCTCAGCCCGCCCCTTGAAGCCGGGCCGGCGCGCGCCCCACTGAGCATTCACCCCAAAGAAACGGATCGACCATGTCAGTCCACGAGCCATTCGACATCCAGGGCCATGGGGTGGGGGTGAAGCATCCCGCCACGCAGGAAGAATTCGGCCAACTGGTACAGGAGGCCGCCCGCGGGGGCTTGGCGGTCTATCCGCTGGGGGGCGGTACCCGACAACACCTGGGTTTGCCACCAGTGAAGCCCGGGGTGGCCCTTTGCACCCGCAAGCTGGACCGAGTGATCGATTACCCGGCACGTGACATGACGGTGACGGTGGAACTGGGCATGACTGTTGCCCGTCTGCGCGAGGTACTGGCCGCTGAAAACCAGGATTTGCCGATTGATTGCCCCCATCCGGAGCGTGCCACACTGGGTGGCCTGCTGGCAACCAATGGTTCGGGTTCGCGCCGGCACGGCTACGGGACGCCCCGCGATTACCTGCTGGGGTTGACGGCCATTGATGATCACGGGCGACCCGCCAAATCGGGTGGACGCGTGGTGAAGAATGTGGCCGGCTATGACATGGGGAAACTGCACATTGGAGCGCTGGGCACCTTGGGGCCGCTGTTGCAGGGCACTTTCAAGCTGAAGCCGCGGCCGGAGGCGACGGCGCTGAGCCTGGTGCCCCTGTCGGCTGACCATTTGGAGGTTTTCGCCAACCAGATGAATCAAGGGCAGACCCGGCCGATTGTGATTGATTTGTTGTCTGCCGGTGCCGCACGGGAATTCGCGCGATTGGCTGGTCAAACCCTGACGCGGGATGGCTGGCATGGATTGGTTGGGTTTGACGGGGCCGAGGTTGCTGTGCGCTGGCAGTTGCAGACCCTGCGTGATGAACTGCGTTCGCTGGCGACTGGCGATATAGTGGAGCTGGTATCGCATGCGGGAGCCTGGGAGGCCCTGACGGCGCTAGGAGGCTACAGGGGCACCACGGGGCTGCGGGCCGGGGTGCTGCCCGGTGAAACCGTGGGCCTGGCCCGGGCACTTGAAACCTGGGCCCCCGGCAGTGGAGTGGTGGCCCATCTGGGTGCAGGAATCATTCATGCCTGGGGTGAGCCGGACACGGCCCGCGAACCCCTGCTAGCCCAGGTGGAGCGTTTGCGCCATCAAGCGCAACCGGACCGATTGAGACAGCAGGCTCAGCCCAAGGGAGGCTGGTTGGTAGTGACCCATTCGGTCCCGACGAACCGGGACGCCCGCATGGTGTTCGGCTCCGCCCGGCAGGACCATCCCCTGATGGCGGAAATCAAGCGACAACTCGACCCTGGGTGCCTGTTCAACCCGGGTCGGTTCCTGACCGACCTTTGAAACCGAACCAATACGCGATCCGAATATTCCAGACAGGTGAACGAATCCATGGCCGCCGATACCACATGTGAAAAGACCAGCCTGCCCATGGCCAAGCTCGGCAAAGGGATCGACTACGAGCTGTTCATGGATTGCGTGCATTGCGGCTTGTGCCTGGGAGCCTGTCCCACCTATGTGGAGACCGGCAACGAGAACGACAGTCCGCGTGGCCGCATCTACCTGTGGCGGGCGATCGCGGACGGGCGGGCGCCGCTGAGCGAGGAAGCGCAATCCCACATGAACCTGTGCCTGGAGTGCATGGCATGCGAGACAGCCTGCCCCTCGGGAGTGCAGTATCACCATGTGATCCACAGCTACAAGACCGACATGACCCTGCTGAAGCCGCCGGCGCCCACGCTGAATTGGCTGCAGCGTTGGATGCTGTTCAACCTCACTCCTTTCCGTGGCCGCATGGCATGGTCGGTCTTGCCGGTGAAAATCATGCAGCGGCTGGGACTGGGTTGGGTGGTGAACCTGACCGGGAAGCTGATGCCCAAATCGCTGAGGCAGATGCAGGAGATTTTGCCAGCCATCGGCCCGGCGCATGATCTGCCGGAATTTCTGCCGGCCATCGGGCCCAAGCGTGCCACCGTGGGGATGCTACTTGGGTGCGCGGCGGACGCCTTTTACCCGCAGGTGAACAAGGCGACCGCGCTGCTGCTGCAGCACAACGGGTGTGATGTGCATATTCCCAAAGCGCAGGATTGCTGCGGAGCGCTGCATGAGCATGCCGGGCTGGAGGCCGAGGCCGCCCGGCTTGCCGGCAAGAACTGTGACGCTTTCGCCCATGTGCCTGGCGGATTGGCCGGGCTGGACGCGATCATTTCCAACGCTGGCGGTTGTAGCCCGGTGCTGAAGGCTTACGGCAAAATCCTGGCGAAGGACCCGCATTCGACGGAAGGGAAGCTGTTTGCCGGCAAAGTGAAGGATATCAGCGAATTTCTGGTGAACTTGGGGCCGGTGAAACCGAAATATCCGGTGCCGCTGAAGGCTGTCTACCATGATGCATGCGGTCTAGCCCACGCGCAGAAGATCCGCAGCCAACCCCGTCAATTGCTGGGGATGGTGGAGAAACTGGAGTTGGCACCGCTGAACGAATCGGACCACTGTTGCGGCGCCGCGGGAAGCTACAACATCACGCAGCCGGAGATGTCGGCGACCCTTGGCCAACGCAAGGCGGGCAACATCGCCGCCACCGGGGCGCAGGTGGTGCTGACCGGGAATGTGGGGTGCACCCTGCAAATTGACCGCCATTTGCGAGCCGGGCATCCGGGGCGATGGGTGGGACATCCGGCGCAGATTCTGGCGGCGGCCTACACGGGAGAGAATCCGTTCGGGTTGAAGGTTCCGGGGTTTAGGGGGTAAGGAACAGAAACGTTTCAGATAACTCTATCAAGAGGCAAGTTATCTTGCCCCTTTTCTTTTTACCCACAACTCGGTCACGTAATGGCGATCCCGCCAGTTGAGGTGGGATTGGTCGAGTTTTGCCCAAGTCAGGGTGATTTTGCCGTCTTGGAGGGCGTCATCGGGGACCTCGAATTCCTGCTCGGTGACCTGGTCCAGTTTTTGGCCGACGCGTGTGCGGCGGGCGGTTTGGCCATCAATTAGGAGTGGGGAATCTCCTTGGGCGAAGAGGCGTACCGTGTAGCCTCCGCGTTTGTCGAGGTTGTTGTAGGTGAGTCCCTCGGGCAGGTCATCCTGGTAGGTGTGCCAGGCGAAGCGGATGGGTCGGCGTGATTCGGTCATCCAACGCTGGGTGGGCGCAGGGAACCGGTCACCCCAGCGGATCTGCTCGCCGGCATCCAGCAGCTTGGGTTGGCGGGGTGTTTTGCCGACATGGCCCAGGCTGTCGTAGTGGCCGGCGGGTCCCACCTCGTCGAAGCGGCCCAATGCCACCAGGGCGTTTGCCTGCTCGGACCCGGGAAGCTTGGCGATTTCTTCCATGCGGTGTTCGAGCCACCAGCGGTCGTTGAGGGGGTAGTCGAGGAAATCGAGCACGCAACCACGCTCTGAACCGCTGGCCTGGTGCCTGGAGATGCTGGTTTGCAGGCCGACGGATTGAAACAGCTCATCGCACTGGCGGATGATCGCCTCGCGCCATTTTGGTTTCACCGAATGAGTGTCCGCCAGCGCCAACTCGGCCCGGGTCTGCTGGATCACCTCGGCCGGGCCCAGTTTTTGGGCGTTGCGGAGTTTGGCCTGGGCCTGCTGGTTCAGCCTTGTTTCCTGAATCAGCCGGTGGCGGGTGTAGGCATCGTAATAAGCGCGCATGAGGTGCATCTGCAGGCGCCAGTTGCCGGCCATGGGGCCGTGGGCCTGCTCGATGGCCTGCCATAGCCTCAGCGTGCCATCCACCGAGCTGTTTTCGGCCAGGCTGCCGCGCCAATTTTCCTCAAGCGCCAGGAGGGCATCGCCACCGGCCTCGGCCAAATCGTGGCGGAAGAAGAAACGGGCATAATCCTGGGCGAATGTGCGGAGGTTGAGGTCGGGCCGCCAGCCCAGTTGAGACCAAAGGGCCTTGTTGAAGTCATCGTGCACGCCATCGGAGTAGGTGAGGAAACCGGCTGTGTATCCCTTGCCCAGGCGGTAGATGGAGGCCATGTCGCGGGGCCTGGGGCAGACAGGTTCGCGGCCGAGGGTAACGCCGAAGGCGGGATCGAGCCAGGGGACCGGGTACTGGCAGCGGACCACATGGGTGATGTCGGGGTACCAGCGGATGGGGTAACGGCCCTTCAGGCGGTTATGGGTTTCCTCGAGGGGGGGGCTGGAGGGGCCCATCACCACCCCGCCGAGCCATTTAGGGTTTTGGCTATCGAGATAGGCATAAAAATGGTCCACATCAGGTTTTTTGAAGCCCTGCAGGGAGAGCCAGACTTTCGCCCTGGGGTGGTGCCTAGCCAGTGTGGCGGCCATTTTTTCAAGGAAGGGAACCAGATCGCTGCTGTGGTTTTCGCCGGGGTCGCCACCCGGGACGAAGACGGCGTCGAGCCTTTTGCAGGCCTTGTAGAAGGCATCCTGCCGGGAGAGGAATTCCTGCTCGGCCCGGGTATCCGGCAGCTTGACTTGGACGGGAACCCAGACCCAGTGGTCGAGGTCGTACTTGTCGCAAAGCTCCGCGAAGCGCAGGTTCATTTCCGCGCGCGGGAGCTTGAAATGGGGGGATGGATCGTTGTCCTCAAACGGAATATTCTCGATGCAGTTGGCGCCGAAAATGGCGAGTTCGCGGAAATGCTGGTCAAATTGGGCCACGGTCCAGGCATCCCAACTGTTGGCCCGAGCACGGTAGCCGATCTGGTGACCGCGAATGGCAACATCCGGGGTTTCCTGCGCGATGAAACGGGCGCCCAGCCTTATCTTTCCTTTGCCGAGTTCCAGCGCCCGAAGCAGGCGACCCACCCCAAAAAGGACCCCGCGACCATCCCGACCCTGAACGGTAACCAAGGGAGGCTGCTCCTCCTTGGCGGTAACCGTGATGGTGAAGCTTTCAGCCTTGGGTGAGGGCTTGAGGCCGGCGACCCGGTCTGACCAGGGATTTTCGGAATCAGAGGTTGTGAGGGCGATGATGGGAGAATCGCCTGCCGGCCATTGGGTGGATGTTTTCAGGGAGATGCCGGTACGTTTGGCGATCTCCTCCACCAGCACGGTGGAGGCTACTGCCTCCGCGGATGGGAGTTTGCCTGGCCTGCTGATTACGACCGCCCCCGAGAGGTCGATCGGAGTGGAAGCCTGAGAGGGCAGGGGCAGGAGCAGGCAGATGGCCAAGGAGAGCATGGGGGCATTTCCTGATCAGGATTCACTTGCGGAGATTTTTGCGACAGTCCGGATCCCCGGCGACCTGTTGGCCCACTTGGTCGACCGGGCAGGTGAACAGGTATTCCCAGACTTTCTCGTGGATGAATTTTCCTGCAGAGTCTTTCACCGCGGCACCGCCGGGTGTGACACAACTGTGGGCCCGTTTGGCGTCGTTTTTCACATCAGCCCGCGTGATAAGGCGGCGTGAGAATCCGAATGGCGCCGGGGTAGCATCGACATCCACCAGGGGGCCGAATTGCTGGAGACCGAGCATTTCCCACGAGCGGCAATAATGGTCGCCTGACCAGCCGGTGTCTAGCACATGACTGAAACCGAAATATCGGTTGGAGGGTGTGGCGGAGGGTAGGGCCTGCCAGTTCTCATACTGGTCCCGGGGGCCGCAAAACATGACAACCCGATCCACTTTCTGGTGTTTGGCAAACCGGGCGGAGGTGGTGGCGCCGTGGGATGCGCCACTAATAATCACCTGATCCCAGCGGAGTGCGGAGCGGTCCTCGGAGAGGAACTGCTGCCAGTTGGATGCCGGGTCTTTTTCAGCCAGCCATTTCACGAAGACCAAAGCACGGTGGGCCATGCCATCGGCCTTGGGGATGTTGACCAACGGGCTAAAATCCTCGCCCGTGGCCGCCTCGAGCCGGATCTTGCCGAGGTGTTGCTCGTCGGCGGGTGGCGGCTCCTTGCCAAAGTGATTGAACCAACCGTTGGCGTAGTGGACGCGGATCGCGTGGAGGCCGTAGCCGGAAAGGCGATCGAAAAGCTGCTGGTTGTGGCCCATCAGCCAGATGACCAGTTTGCCCCTTGGCCGAACCCGGGTATCCACCGAGGCGTGCTGGGTATCGACGGCCTTGCCATCACGCTCGAACACAAAGTCAATTTCGGGGTGGGGTTTGGCTGTGGGATCGAGTTGGCTGGCGCGGGCGGTAAAGTTTCGTTTGGCGGGTTGGGGATCGTTGTATGGAGGAGGGTTGTTTTGGGCGTTTAATTTGGAGAGGCCGATCCACAGCATGGAATGCAGTAGGAACCAGCGGGCGAGTTTAGGCATGCGAGGCGCGCTCCCGGAAGGGGGCGACTACTTCTTGCCGCCCAGGAAGAACTTCTTCAGGAAGTCGAAGATACCCGAGACCATGCCTCGGCTCCACTTTCCCGGGCCCTCGACCTTGATGGAAGAGCCTCGCTTACCGAAAGCGAAGGAAATACCCCGGCTGCTGAAAACCAAGGCAAAACCGGGCAGGATTTGAACGCGCTTGTACCATGTGACGCCAGCCATGCCGATGCCCCCCCCGACCTGTCGACTCAGAGCGACATTATAAGCGGGTGGCCGCAATGGAAAAGGCTTGGAAAGGCCGTTGTTTGCGCATGAAAAAAAGGTACCATCGGGAATCCATCCTTCCCTGCCGGGTCCAGCGGGAGAAAACCATGCCTCAACGCCGCCAATTCCTTGCCAGTGCCGCTGGCGCCCTCTCCTGCCCCCTGGGGGGAATGTTCTCCCGCGCCAGCCAGGACCAGAAAAAGAAAATCGCGTTTCTGGGGACCGAGGTGAGGCCCCTGTCGCATGCCCAGCATTTCCTGGATCGGTTCACGCTGGGTTACCCTTGGGCGGGCAAATGGCAACAGCCACGGGTGGAGGTGGCGGGGATTTACATCGACCAGTTTCCCGAGGGAGACCTGGCCAAGGGACGGGTGAAGCGCCATCACCTGAAGCTGTACCCCAGTGTGGGGGAGGCACTGACCCTGGGAACAGGGAAACTGGCTGTGGATGGGGTGGTTATCATTGGCGAGCATGGCAACTATCCCAAGAGCGACAAGGGAATGGTGTTGTACC
>CAWUOE010000115.1:0-8963 GCA_963923355.1 uncultured Gemmataceae bacterium
GAGGGTGACCAGCGATTCACCGGTGCAGACACCAGCAAGTTGCTGCACCATTTGGGCTGGAAGCCCAAAGTCGGACTCGATGAGGGATTGGCCCGGCAGGTCGAATGGCAGAGGGGAGCCGCCGCGCGCAGGGTGGCCTGAGTCGGCCTGTTTGCGGCACTGGGGGAAAGGAATGGAGATCACTCTGGGGGAATTGGCCCGGGTCCTCGGTGGCCAGCCGCAAGGAGATCCAACTACCAGCCTGAGCAATGCCCGTCCGCTCAGCGAAGCGGAACCGGGCGATGTGACATTTTTGGATCATCCAAAAAACCAGAAGAATCTCGTGGGATGTCGGGCTTCGGCTGTTGTTGCTCCCGTGGGTGTGACCGGCCTCGAAATACCCGCCATTTTGGTGACCGAGCCTTTGAAGGCATTTATCGCGGCGGTCAGGCATTTTCTTCCGGAACCTGGGCCGGCTTACCCTGCCACGGTGGATACCCGTGCATCCATTCATCCTACTGCCAGGGTTGGGGAAAATGTGACCGTTGCGCCCTTTGTGGTGGTTGGTCCCCGGTGCCTGATTGGTGACGGTTGCGTTCTGCATCCAGGCGTGGTCCTGGGGGAGGAATGTGTCCTTGGCGAGGACTGCATCATTCATCCCCACGCGGTCCTTTATCCCAGAACCCGATTGGGAAAACGGGTGATCCTGCACGCCCATTCCGTGCTCGGTGCGGACGGCTTTGGGTACAAATTGGTGGATGGTCGCCAGCAAAAAGTGCCGCAATTGGGATGTGTCGAGTTGGGGGATGATGTCGAGATTGGTGCGGGTACCGCGGTGGACCGTGCCACTTTCGGTCATACGAGGATCGGCGAGGGGACCAAAATCGATAACCTGGTTCAGGTGGGTCACAATTGCAAGATTGGTCCGCACAACCTCATCGTCAGCCAAACTGGGATCGCCGGCTCATGCAAGACCGGGGCTTTTGTCGTGATTGCCGGCCAGGTCGGTTTGGCGGACCATATTGCCTTGGGTGATAACACCACGGTGGGGGCCAAATCCGGCGTCATGCGCGATGTGCCAGCCGGCGAAAGGGTTCTGGGTGCTCCAGCACGGCCGGAGAAGGAGGCCAAGAGGATCCTGATCGCCCTGGAGCGCCTCCCCGAAATGGTTAAGGAAATGCGTCGCCTGAAAGGCTCTGCTGATTTATCCAATGGAGGTGGGGAGGGCGCCACCGGATGAGCGCCTTACCTGTTTCCGGTCCATCGGGACAATTGAACATTTCAGGTTCATCATCCAGTCATGAACCGGTCGGTTTGCTAGCCGGTTGGGGCCAATTCCCTGTCGCCTTTGCCAGCAAGGCCCGGTCCATGGGCATTCCGGTGGTCACTGTGGCGCTGCGCGATTCCGCTACGGAAGAACTCCGGGGCTTTTCCGATGCCTTTTACTGGACCAGTATCACTCGCATGGGTTCCATGATCCGCCATTTCAGGCGGCATGGCGTCAAAACCATGGTGATGGCCGGCAAGGTTCACAAACACCGGATAATGCACCAACCCTGGAAATTGTTCACCCTGTTTCCAGACTGGACCACGATTCGGTTTTGGTACGGCCGCCGCCAGGACAACAAGGATGATACCCTGTTGCTGGCGGTGATTCGTGTTTTTGAGCGGGAGGGGATCAAAGTGGGTTCCGCATTGGACCTTTGCCCGGAATTATTGGTTCCAGAGGGTGTTTTCACCCGCCGCAAACCAACTGCGGCCGAACTGGCCGATGTCGAATTCGGATGGCGATTGGCCATGGAGATGGGGCGTTTGGATGTCGGCCAAAGTGTGATGGTCAAGGAAAGGTCGGTTTTGGCGGTGGAGGCAGTGGAGGGTACGGATCAGGCGATCCTCCGGGCTGGTTCCTTGTGCAAGTCCGGTGGTTTCACCGTGGTAAAAGTGGCCAAACCACAACAGGACATGCGGTTCGATGTCCCCACCATAGGGGTCAATACGGTCGAAAATATCCACCGTGCCGGTGGCCGCGTTTTGGCGGTGGAGGCAGGCAGGACTATCTTGCTGGATCCCGAGGCGACCCGGGCTGCCGCTGACCGCTTGGGAATCACCATTTTGGCCAAGGGCACCCAAACGGGGTAAGGCAGATCCCCGGCATCCTGATGCTGTCCGTTTCGGTCAATTTTATTAGAATTAGCTGGTGATAAGCGCAGCGCGATACCACCCCGAAAGGACCGAATGGCCACTTTTTCGCTGACGCTGCCGGAAGGGTTGGACGAGCCGCGGAAAGCTCAATTTGCTTCGAAATCGTATCTGGCGGGCACGGATGGTAACCCCGTTCCCACCCAGCGGGAATTCCACGATCCCCTCTTGTCACTCCGCCAGCATGGCGACGAATCGGTTCGCGCGGTCACACCACTGTGGCTGGGCGATCGCGGGATGATCGCGAGCTCCACTGCCACCCTGATGGCCAGGGAAGAACCCTATCCATTGGGAAAGGAGTTGGTGCGCGGCAAGTTGAACCAGATCCGTGGCATGGTGGCCGATTGGGAAGCCCGCGGGCTGGAAATTACCCCCAAGGTGCGTGAGTCCATACAGGCTGCGGGCAGAAATTTTGGCAGTATCATTGCCCTCGACAAAAAGGACACGAGGTCCAGGGAACTGGAGGCGATCGCCTTGGAGGGCGCATTCCAGGCCGCCCGAGAATTGGTCGATTGCTACTGCGAAAAATTGCTGGCTGCAAAACAGCGCCAGTCGCCAACCTTGCCAACGATCCAGTCATTTTACCTGCGCCAAAGATTGCCGGATGCCAACCACGAACAGGCTTTGCTCAGGGCCTTCAACTCGGTTCAGGTGTCGGTTCCTTGGAGTGTGGTCGAACCCGAGCCCGGCCGCTTTGACTGGTCCCGAATGGATAATTTTGTTGATTGGGGCCGGTCAAAGGGGTTGCGAGTTGGACTAGGCCCGGTGGTGGATCTGAATTCGGGTGACTTGCCCCATTGGTTTTTGCCTTTGGCAGGCGACATCAACAAGGCTGCCAGTGTCATTTTTCGTTACGTCGACCAAGTTGTCGCCCGTTTTCGTGGAAGGGTGGACTCCCTCCTCGTCTTGCAAGGTGGCAATTGCATCGATCAAAAATTGGGAGACTTGGACGAAACCGAATGGCTCCGATTGACATTCAACGCTTGCCTTCGGGTCCGTCAAGGTTGGCCTGAAGTTCCCTTGGGTGTGGGCATCGTCCAACCGTGGGGCGAATTGTTGGCAGATGAGCATCGCGATCACAACCCGTTTCTTTTTGCCGAGGCCCTTTCTAGATCCGTCGATGGCCTGGGCTCGATCGATGTGGAACTGGTCTTGGGACAAGGCGGCAGGGGCTCGGTGGCCCGGGATGCCTTGGAGCTTTCCCGAATGTTGGAACAATTGGCCTATATGGGAACTCCTTTGCGGCTGGATTTCGCACCCCCGCCTTTGGGTGGTGCCTGCGGGCCCACTCCGGAGGGAAGGCTTTCTTGGGTACGGGAGTTTTTTCAACTCGGTTTGGCCAGCCCGTTGGTTGCCGAAGTCCGCTGGAGCGAGACATTCGAAGGTGAGCGTTCCCTCTTTCCAGGTGCGAGCTTGTTTGGGGAACCGGGTGACCCCAGCCGCCAGTCCGCCGAAATAATTGATATTTTGGCTGATTTGAAAACCAAGTACCTTCGCTAACTCAAAAAATGACAACAAAGTAACAGGGCCCGAGTTTGTTACCTCGAGCCCTGTTACTTTGTTGGTGTGTTTGAAAATCAAGCTGGGGCTGTGGTCGCCTCGGGTTCCTTGGTTTCAGGTTTGGGGTTGGATTCGCCGTCAAAGCGGATCTTTTGCTCCCCTTCCACTTCATGCACCTTGGCAATCACCCGATCCTTGCCATGGAAGGCGCCTCGTAGCAACTCTTCGGCCAGTGGATCTTCCAGGTAGCCTTCGATGGCCCTGCGCAGGGGACGTGCACCGTAATCGAGGCTGGTCCCCTTCTCGATGAGAAGGTCGCGGGCCTCGTCGGTGACAACCAGTTCCAAACCTCGCTCTCGGAGCCGCTTGCCAAGCTTTTCCAGTTCAATCCCGACGATCTGCTGCAGGTTGTCCTTGGTCAGGCCGCGGAAAACGATGATGTCGTCGGCACGGTTGAGGAACTCGGGACGGAAGTTCTTTTCCATCGCGATTTTCAACGTGTCCTTCATCTTGCTGTAGGTGGCTTGGTCATCCCTGCGGTTGTGGAATCCGTATCCACCCACCTTACCGGTGATCTCCTCGGCACCCACGTTGGTAGTCATGATGATGATGGCATTCTTGAAGTCGATCGTTCGACCGACATTATCGGTCAGACGGCCTTCTTCCATGATCTGGAGCAACATGTTCCAGACTTCCGGGTGAGCCTTTTCTATCTCATCCAAAAGCACGACACAGTAAGGCTTCCGACGTACCTTTTCGGTGAGTTGGCCACCTTCCTCATACCCGACATAACCGGGGGGAGCGCCGATGAGTCGGCTGACGTTGTGCTTTTCCGAGTACTCGGACATGTCGATCTGGATCAGAGCGTTCTCGTCACCGAACATGAACGCCGCCAAGCGCTTGGCCAGGAGGGTTTTACCAACGCCGGTCGGGCCTGCGAAAATGAAGGATCCGATGGGGCGCTTGGGGTCCTTCAAGCCGGCGCGACTCTTGCGGACCGCCCTGGAAATGGATTCGATGGCCTCGTTCTGGCTGACAACGACTTTCTGCAACTCCTTCTCCATGCCGAGAAGGCGCTTTGTCTCGTTGTCTTCAAGGCGCTTGAGGGGTACACCGGTCATCTTGCTGACGACTTCAGCGATGATCTCCTCGTCAACAACCCCATCTATTTCGCGGGCCTTCTCACGCCACTCGCGCTGGATGCCTTCCTTTTTCTTCTTGAGTTTGTCAGCCTGGTCGCGAAGGTGGGCTGCCTTTTCAAAGTCCTGCTCCGCAACGGCAGCTTCCTTCTCCTGGTTGAGCTTCTCGATTTGGCTGTCGATTTCCTTGAGGTCTGGTGGCCGTGTCATGGCCTTGAGTCGGACCCGGGCACCGGCCTCGTCGATGACATCGATCGCCTTGTCAGGCAGGCAACGAGACGAGATGTAACGGTCTGAAAGTTCAACAGCGGCCACTAGGGCCTCATCCTTGATTTGGACCCTGTGATGGGCCTCGTAACGGTCCCGCAATCCCTTCAGAATCTCAACGGCCTCTTCCTTGGAAGGAGGGTTCACCATGATCTGTTGGAAGCGTCGCTCCAGGGCGCTGTCTTTTTCGATGTACTTGCGGTACTCGTCCAGCGTGGTCGCACCAATGCACTGGATTTCCCCGCGGGCCAAGGCGGGCTTCAGCACATTCGAGGCGTCAATGGCGCCCTCGGCTCCACCCGCTCCAACCAGGGTATGCAACTCATCAATGAACAGGATGGTGTTTCGCGCGCGTCGCACCTCGTTCATCACTGCTTTGATGCGCTCTTCGAACTGGCCACGATACTTGGTTCCTGCCACCATCATTGCCAGGTCGAGCACCACAATACGCCGGTCACGAAGCAGGTCGGGTACATTCCCCTCCACAACCAGTTGCGCCAGCCCTTCCACAATGGCTGTCTTGCCGACGCCCGCTTCCCCGAGCAAAACCGGGTTGTTCTTGGTCCGCCGCGAAAGAACTTGAACCACGCGCTCAATTTCATTGGCGCGACCGATCACTGGGTCAAGCTTGCCTTGGCGGGCAAGTTCCGTCAGGTCGCGGCCAAAGCTGTCCAGCGCCGGGGTTTTGGATTTGCTCTTTCCAGGTTGGCGTTCCGAGGATCCGCCACCCCCTGACTCACGCCCGCTTTCCTCGGTTGGCATGGAATTGTGCCCCAATAGGTTCAGGACTTCCTCGCGGACATCCTCAAGCTTCAGGCCAAGGTTCATCAGGACTTGGGCGGCAACACCTTCCTGCTCACGCAGAAGGCCCAAAAGAAGATGCTCAGTTCCCACGTAATTGTGGTTGAGATTACGGGCCTCCTCGATGGAATAGTCGATCACCTTCTTGGCGCGCGGTGTCTGGGGAAGCTTGCCTATAGTCACCATCTCGGGTCCGGCTTGGACCAATTTTTCCACCTCGGACCGTACCTTGCGCAGGTCGATGTCGAGGTTTTTCAGCACGTTGGCGGCTACCCCCGAGCCTTCCTTTACCAAGCCGAGCAGGATGTGCTCGGTACCGATGTACTCATGGTTGAAACGCTGGGCCTCTTGGTTGGCCAGCTGCATGACCTTGCGAGCCCTGTCGGTGAAACGCTCAAACATCCACCAATCTCCCCATCGTCAGGCCGGAAATTCCGGCCGCCTCGCCCGATCATCCACTTGCTGTCTGCCTCGGTTTGATCCAATCAGCCAGCATCGCCTTTCGGGAGGTTTCGGCGCAAGGTTTTCCCGGCACCGATAACATCCTTTTCATCGTAGACCTGCCTGTTCCACCGATCAAGCCAGCGACTCGTCGTCGATACCCGTCGCCTCCGGTCCCTTGCCTTCCAGCCTGGCCTGCAGGTAACGGGCCCTGGCCGCGTTGCGCTGTTCGCTGTCCAGTGGCCGCCCGGCCAGCTTCTGCAAATGCGCTGGCTGGGTGTGGATGAACAACTGGTTAAGCACCGGCAGGTCCAATTCATCCACAAAGTCCATCGTCACCCCCAAACGCACCAGCGAAAGCAACTCCATAGCCTCTTCAGAGGTCATCATGGTTGCAGTACGTAACGTCTCCAAAGCCCTGCGAATTCTTTCTTTCAACGCCACTTGGTCGCTGCGAGACCACGCTTCCCGGGCATCTTTCTCATATCGAATGACAGCCGGAATCACCCCCTGGATGTCCTTCAGGATGGTTTCCTCGTTTTTGCCGAGGGTGACTTGGTTGGAAATCTGGTAAAAATGCCCCGATGCGCGGCTGCCTTCCCCGTAAAGTCCACGCACTTCCAGGTGTATTTTTTGCAGGGCCCGAAACACCTGCTCGCTTTGGCGGGTGTATTCCAGGGCAGGCAGATGAAGCATGATGCTGGCGCGCATGCCGGTCCCGACGTTGGTCGGGCAAGCGGTGAGGTAGCCGAACTCTTCATGAAAGGCATAGGCGATCCGCCTTTCCAGACGGTTGTCCAGATCGTCCATGCATTCCCAGGCAGATTCAAGCGCTAGGCCCGATCGCATCACCTGCATCCGGAGGTGGTCCTCCTCATTCACCATCACGCTCACCGTCTCGTCCGGCGCGAAGGCGACACCCCGGGCTCCCTCCCCTCCCACCAGTTCCCGGCTGACCAATTGCCGCTCCACCAGAAATTGACGGTCCAATGGGGGCATTGCTGCCAAAGGAATGTATTCCAAGGGAACCTTCAGGTCGATCTGACCCAGTCGTTCCTTGAGGATTTGTTCGATTTCCGATTTTTGGTGGGCGCTGGCACGGCTGCTGAATGGGAATGTTGCCAGGTTCCTGGCAAGTCGGATGCGGGTGGAAACCACGATATCGCTGTCCGGACCCATTGCCGAAAGCCATCCGCCGCTGGTCGTTGCCAAGTGGTCCAGGTTCATCATCGGGATTCCTGAATGGAATGCATGGCTTTCTTGATTTGGTCACGAAGTAGGGCCGCCCGCCCATAATCCTCGACCATGATGGCCTCGTGAAGTTCGCGCCTGAGGGTCACCACGATGCGGTCGCCCTCGGTGTCGGTGCGCATCTGGGAAGGGCGCTTCCCGACATGCTTTCTGGCACCCTGGAGGCGGCGGATGATTTCCTCCAGGCCCTGCCTCAGGGAGTCATAATCGTGCGGGCAGCCCAGCCTGCCGGATTCAGTTCATGGAATTCCGCAATATCGGCAGGCAGGGCAGGCCAGGGTGGCCAGAGGCATTGGGCCCATCAGTGCGTGCAGAACGTTATGGATCTGTAAGACCTGCTTTTTGAGCAGATCCTGTTTGTCTGCACATTGCTGGCAAAGGTGCACCTTGTGCTTCTCCTTGCCCACAATTCGGGTCAGGTGGACTGTTGCTGGTTCGCCGCAATTGTCGCAAGGCGATGCCATGGGGCTCCCGTGGGCTAGGCCAATTCCATCTGGCGAATGGCGTCCCTCAAACGGGCTGCTTCCTCGTATTTCTCGGCAGTAATGGCCTTGGCCAGCTCTTTGCGCAGTTTGGCAAGTTCGGCCTGCAGGCGCTGGTTTTCCTCCAGACGGGATGGCACTTTGCCCACATGACATTTTTCCCCGTGGATACTCTCCAACAACGGGACAAGTTCCTCGCGGAATTCAATGTAATCCTGGGGACAACCCAGGCGGCTGGTGTTCCGGTAATCCACAAATCGCAACCCGCAGGAAGGACACTGCTTGGCTACCAAAGGCCCCTCTTCCGCTTCACTGGAGCCTTCCCCGGCCGATTCGGTCTTGCTGGAAGGTGGTTTGGGGGCGATGGGCAATTTCAGATAGCTGTCCGCGCAAGACGGACATAGATGAAGCTGCTCAACGGAATCCTCCCCGAGGATTTCGGTGATGTGATGTGTTGCCTGGCGTGTGCATCTTTGACATTTCATGGCAAGAGGGTCCTGTCCTGTTCCTTTGGAGCCAACTTGCCCACAACAAGACATAGTTTCTTTGGAAATATTGCAGGATTTTCAATTAGATTTAAGTATATATTCAATTTAAACTTCTAATAGCTTGAGATTGCTTGTTGTTTCAAAACTGAGCATGGTCAACTCGGCCTTGAGGCTACTCTGATGTGCATTTTAGGATCAGCACCCGAATGGAACCAGCGGAGACATGGCCTGATCCGATAAGTGACCCACCTCCCCGAAGTGGCAGGTGGAAGCGTTTTAACCATCGGTTGGCAATGGTGTTGCTGTTGGCTTGCCCGGCATGGTGGGCAGGCCATGTGATGGAAGATTTCTTCACATTTGGCAAAGGATTAACTGAGGAAGAACCCTCAGGCATTCAAAACCAATTCGAAACAACT